>JAISNL010000024.1 GCA_031276235.1 Prevotellaceae bacterium
GAGCGAGTCTGGTGGTATATGCGAAAAAGTATCACACACAATCGATATATTTCAACTATGTATGAACGAATTGGAAACTTCTGGAGGCTGTTTTCCAAAATGCTTAAACCAAATCCAACTCTCAAAACTATTTGTGCAATTAATTTGTAGAGATTATATAAATTTAAACAGTTTATGAATCTATATTGATTTGTTTTCTATGTTTTAAATCTTTTCAGTTCTATTTCAAAAACATCGTTTTCCTTTGCAAGATATGTTTCGGGAAATACGCTGCGGGCTTCGTCCAATAGCGGAGTCAAATTTTTGTAACGGGATGAAAAATGCCCGATAATCAGTTTTTTTGCATTGGACAGTTTTGCAATTTCGGCAGCTTGAACTGTTGTTGAATGTCCTGTTTGTTTTGCAGTTACTAATGATTCGCAGGCAAAAGTCGCTTCGTGATAAAGCAAGTCAACATTTTTCACAATCTCTGCAATTTTTTTGCTGTATCCGGTATCCGAGCAAAATGCGTAAGAGCGCGGAGCGTACGGGCTGTAGGCAAGTTCTCTGTTTGAAATAACAGAGCCATCTTCGCATGTTAAATCTTCGCCAGCCTTTATTTTTGCAATTGCGGCAAGCGTCAGTTTATAGCGTTCTATCATTTCTTTTCGGATATTAAGTTTCGGAACTTTTTCTTTGAAAAGATATCCGCAGCAAGGCACGCGATGCTTCAACGGGATTGTTTCAACCGTTATGTTTTTGTCTTCGTATATTAATTGGTTTCGGCGTACGTTAACGGCATGAAAAATTATTTCGTATTTAAATTCGTTACCGAAATATTTCAGAAAATCATTCAGAACATGTTCCAACATGCCGAATCCGTATATGTGCAAGTCGTGAGTTCGATTATAAAGGCTCAAAGTTGACAATAATCCGTAGAGTCCAAAAATATGGTCTCCGTGCAAATGCGTTATAAAAATATGGTTGAGGCGGGCAAAATTTATATTGTTGCGCATCATTTGTATTTGTGCGCCTTCGCCGCAATCTATCAAAAAAAGCCGCTCATGTATATTTACTGCATGAGCGGTTTGAAATCTGTTTGTTGCTGGCGACGCCGAACTGCTGCCTAATATTGTAATTTTGAAATTCATTATAATATCCGACTTAAAATTCGGTTGCCTGCGCTTATTTATTTGCCCTGATTTTCCATTTCGTCTCTCAAAGCGGCTAATGCTTCAACATCGCCGAGAGTGGTTTTT
The DNA here is from genome assembly GCA_031276235.1 of Prevotellaceae bacterium. Lineage (GTDB taxonomy): Bacteria > Bacteroidota > Bacteroidia > Bacteroidales > UBA932 > JAIRKV01. The sequence goes on from JAISNL010000024.1 coordinate 1,239, forward strand.
TCGATTGACGACTGTACTTTCTTGATGGCATCTTTTGTTGTACTTTCGTTTGATGCTTTTTCTTTTATTTCGGCATCTTTCTGTTCATCTTCGAATACGCGGGTATGTGAAACTATGATTTTTTTTGCTGCTTTTGCGAATTCTGTAACTTTAAACGGAAGTCTTTCTTCTACTTTAGCCATAGTTCCATCCTGTTTTTTCAGTCCTTTTGCAGGTGCAAATCCTTCTACTCCGTACGACAGTGAAATTAACGCTCCCTTGTCGCTCATTTCGGTAATCGTGCCTTCGTGAATGGATTCTACCGTAAACAGCGATTCGAATACATCCCATGGATTTTCTTCAAGTTGTTTATGTCCAAGGCTCAGTCGGCGATTTTCCTTATCTATTTCGAGAACCTGAACATCTATCATAGCGCCTATTTGCGTAAATTCTGCAGGATGTTTTATTTTCTTTGTCCACGACAAATCGCTTATATGTATCAATCCATCTACGCCTTCTTCTATTTCTACAAATATGCCGAAGTTTGTAAAGTTGCGAACTTTTGCCACATGCTTGCTTCCTATTGCATATTTTGCTTCGATGTTAATCCACGGATCATCTTTCAACTGTTTTATGCCGAGCGACATTTTGCGTTCATCGCGGTCGATTGTAAGAATAACGGCTTCCACTTCGTCGCCTACTTTCATAAAGTCCTGTGCGCTGCGGAGGTGCTGCGACCACGACATTTCCGATACGTGAATCAAGCCTTCTACGCCGAGAGATATTTCAATAAATGCGCCGTAATCTGCCATAACAACAACTTTCCCTTTCACTTTATCGCCTACTTTCAGATTTGCATCAAGCGAATCCCATGGATGCGGAGTAAGTTGTTTTATGCCGAGCGCGATGCGTTTTTTGTCATTGTCGAAATCAAGTATAACTACATTGACTTTTTCGTCGAGAGTAACAACTTCTTCGGGATGCGTAACGCGCCCCCACGACAAATCGGTGATATGAATAAGCCCGTCAACTCCGCCAAGGTCAATAAATACTCCGTAAGAAGTAATATTTTTAACAGTTCCTTCAAGTACCTGCCCTTTTTCGAGATGTGAAATAATTTCTTTCTTCTGCGCTTCAATTTCTGCTTCGATAAGCGCCTTATGCGATATAACTACATTGCGAAATTCGGGGTTGATTTTTACAACTTTAAATTCCATCGTTTTATCTACAAACATATCGTAGTCGCGTATAGGTTTAACGTCGATTTGCGAACCGGGCAAAAATGCTTCTATGCCGAATACATCAACTATCATTCCACCTTTGGTGCGGCATTTAATGTAGCCTTTTATGATTTCATCGTTTGCGAGGGCTTCGTTTACTCTGTCCCACGAGCGCAATGCACGCGCCTGCTTGTGAGATAAAATCAGCTGTCCGCGTTTGTCTTCGGTTGTTTCAACATAAACTTCTACTTTATCGCCAACTTTCAAATCTGGATTGTATCGAAATTCCGCAATGCCTATTACGCCTTCGCTTTTGTAGCCTATATTTACAATCACTTCGCGTTTTGTGATAGCCACAACCGTACCTTCTACAATTTCATTTTCGGCTATTTTTGATAATGTTTGATTGTACTGCTCTGCGATTTCGGTTTTGTTGCCTTCGTACAAATCGTCATTTTCGAGCGTATCCCAGTCAAACTGTTCAACAGGAATTGATGCATTTTTTGATAAATGCTGTCTGGTAACTTTTTTAATTGAGTTTTTCCGTTCCTTTTCATCGGTTGCTATCGCTTCCGCCTCTAACGCATCGGGTTCTGATACGTCTGTAATTTCTGCAGAATCGTCAATGATAACTTTTTCAGCGTCAACGGCTGTTGTCTGCTGTTCGTAAGAGGTTGCTTCTGATGGCTGTTCCCCGTTTACTAATGTTTTTTGTTGTTCTTGATAATCTTCCATTTATTTTCTGTTTTTACTAATGGGTTAGACATTATGTTTAAATCTCCTGTAACTACAAAGAGGGCTGCAAAGGTAAGCAAAAATATTATGTATATGCAATTTTTGCTGATTTTTTTTATATTATAAAAAGCATATTATTTCAAATGACTGCTTTTTAACGATATATTACAGGGCAGTTGACAATTGAGAATGTGCGGGTGAAAAATTTTTCGTCCGCACAACGCAGAACGTTATTGCGAACCCTAAGGGTGAAGCAATCCAGAGAAGCAAAGAGTGAAGAGCGGAAAAAAACAGGTTTTTGAAATAAAATAGCGTGAAAAACTTAAAATAATATTCTTATTTCACGGATTATTCGCACCTTTGCAAAAAAAACAGATTATGATTTATAACACTACAAAAGATAAAATTGATGCTTTACAGGCGCAATATAAGGAACTTTCAAAAGGCAATGAGCGCATTTTGAAAGAAATTGCTTTGGCAGAA
>JAISNL010000051.1 GCA_031276235.1 Prevotellaceae bacterium
AATTTTTTGGATTGCTTTGCTGACGCTTGCAATGATGCGGTGCGTGGTATTTTGGTCGTCATCCTATATTTGCACAAAAAAAATAAACACTAAATTCGCGGAAATAAAAATGCAAAAAAAATAATAATAACAAACGACAGAACAAAGGGAAAGAAAAAGATTATCACCGTCATAGGCACAAAGATGCCGTTCGCAAAGCTAATTCCTTTCCCTATTGGTTATATTATAAAAGAAAATGAAAAAATTACTGAGACGTACACATACAGTATTGATGATATAAATATACGTCTTACTTATGACTGTATAAATGATACTAAAAATGTATATGCCGAATATATATACAAATTAAAAAACAATACATTAATAATCGCCTTTAAATCTATGGATTTTTCGGGAATTTTATGTGGTGTTTATGGATTCTACAAGCGCATAAATTAATTTTTTAACGCAAGCAATAAACCCACGTATGCAGTAAATAAGCAGTAAAAAATATTTACAAAAGCATTAATACGTTTACAATAAGCGTATTATATGAAGATATAGTACTGCATGGGGTGCAAGGGGTCGAAAGTTCGAGTCTTTTCACCCCGACAAATGAAATAAGTTGTTGAAAATAAATAAATTGCATTGATGCAAAATTTATTAGATACACTTAAATGCAGTTTAGATATAGTTATGAATTTACACTACGCAATTTTCAAAAAAATTAAAGAATATGCGTAGAAAAAAAATTTTAATCTTACCGAACCTCAATGACAGAGGAGGAGATTTATTAAAAAAATGGTATGTATAATTGTCGCAACGCAATCCGAGAACTGATAAGATGACGTGATGCCGTGTAGAACGATTCGAGGATATTAATATCAACTCTTTAAAAACATCAGCCAAACGCTATGCCTTTGCTGAAAAAATTATTGCAGATTTGAAACGCAAACTGCATAACGGCTGGACAATATTTAACGACACCGAAAAATTTATTTACGAAGACCAGACGTAATATTCGCATGAAGCGCGCGTGTATAAACGAGCGGTTGAATCCAATTTAACGCTTGTGTATTGGCTTTCGCGATATATCAAAGAAGAATTTAATTGCTCAGGCTTGAGCGAAGAAACTTTATGCACATACAAAAGCCGTTGTCGCGTATTTCGCATGTGGAGTGATGCCCGCAAATATATCCTTTTTTTGTTTTAACTTGCTGTCCGAATTTTGGTGTACATTACAGTAAATAACGTTTTTTAGCAGAAAGATATTTTTGTTTTTCGCAGAAAAAAATTAATTTTGCGTAAAACAAAATGCGATGAAATTATCGAAACCTGTTAAATTGATGACAACTGCAATACTTTTGTTTGCATCAGTGTTTATAACAAGCAAAACGCCAAATTTTGCCGAATGGTATATCAAAAACGTATATCCGCTAATTGCGGCGGCGCTTTCGTTTGTTTCGGCGCTGTTTCCGTTTTCGCTGTTTGATGTTTTTACTGTGCTTGTCGTCATTGCTTTACTTGCGATGCTTGTTTTAATGATTTTTAAAAAAATAAAATGGTCGAAAGGACTGTACATCATTGCATATTCGGGTTTGTCGCTGATAGCGTATTTTTATTTTGCGTGGGGATTTGCCTATTTTCGCAATGATTTTTATACACGCTGCAATGTACGGAAGGCAGAATTTAATGCACAAAACTTTAATGAATTTGCAAAAAGTTTTATTACCGATGCAAATGCTGCATATTTTGAATTTGGCAGTATTGATAAAAATGACATAAACGAAAAAATAGAGCGGCAATACGAAAAACTGAAAGATATTTTGAAAATAAAATATCCTAACGGAAAGCGAAAACCCAAGCAAATGTTATATGAATCACTGCACACAAAAACAGGCGTTTCTGGATATTTCGGACCGTTTTTCAACGAAATTCACGTTAATAATTTTGCTCTTGATTTGGAATATCCTTTTACTCTGGCGCATGAAAAAGCCCATCAATTTGGAGTTGCAAGCGAAGCCGAATGTAATCTGTATGCCTTTATTGTGTGCGCAACAGACAATGATGCACAACTGCGCTACAGCGCTTATATTTCAACAATTGGCTATGTATTGAACAATTATTATAAAACATTTCCCGACGATTACAGAAATTTGATTGATAGCGTTGACAATAAAGTAATCGAAGATTTGAAATTAATATCCAAACATTGGACAGATGCAAAAAATCAAACACTGTCAAACGTCCACAAAACTGTTTACGATACTTATCTTAAAACAAACAGTATTAATTCGGGAATAAAAAATTATTCGGAAGTAGTGAATTTATTAATATCAACATACAATATACTTGTAAAATGACAACTGTTTTACGTATATCGGCAATTATGTTTACATATATGTTTTGCGCAGATATACAAGCGCAAACGGAAAGTCAATCATCGTATTTTCAGCAATATGTTGTTGAAGACAGCGATACTCTTTATCTTATGGATATAGATGAACTTACGGTGATAGCAATACCGAAATTCAAAAACAAACGCGACTGGAAAAAATATTCACGAATGGTGTACAATCTTCCGCGAGTTTATCCTTATGCGCAAATAGCAAAAAACAAACTTGCCGAAATGGACAGGCAGTTTGCGAAAATTCATAACAGGCGGCAACGAAAAGAATACATAAAAACTGTAGAAAAGGAAATGACAAACCAATACAAGGCTGCATTGAAAAAACTGACCATATCGCAGGGCAAAATGCTGATAAAACTTATAAACCGAGAAACGGAAACAACAGTTTATCAAATTGTGAAAGAAATGAAAGGCGGATTTTTAGCATTTTTCTGGCAAAGCGTTGCAAGTATTTTCGGCGCAAGCCTGAAATACAAATACGACAAAAACGGAGATGATGCTATTCTCGAAAAACTTGTAAACATATACGAACATGGCAATTATAACGAACTTTACATTAAAGTTTTTGGGCTTGGCATAGAAGAACACACAAAACAATTGCAGGAAAAACGAAATAAAAAACAAAACAAAGCAAATAAATAATTCGTTCCAATCATTCGCAAGCGTTGGATATTTGCTCGTAAATATAACATTTTAAACCTCAAAATCACTGTTTGCAACAAACACAAAAATGAAATTAATTAAAGCAAATAAGCATTTTACTACAGAGCGTAATGCAAAATTTGTTTTTTTAGAAATTTTCTCTTAAAAGGCGCTCGCGAACAAAGACTATATGATATTTTTAAAATTCGGATGATATTTGTCGGCAATTTTGTACTTTTGCGTCTGCATACAGAAAAATGACAGAAGAAGAAATAAAAAAAACATGGATGGTGATAGTTAATCCCAGCGCAGGAACTCGAAAAGGGTTAACCGACTGGCCTGTTATTTCAAATCAAATGTATCGTAGCGGACTTGATTTTACATGCGTTTTCACCGAAAAAAAATATCATGCCGTAGAGTTAACTGTAAAAGCAATAAACGACGGATTTCGCAAAATTGTAGCCATAGGCGGAGATGGCACTGTAAACGAAATTGTTAATGGAATTTTCATTCAAAAAAAAGCGCCTGTAACCGACATATCGCTTGCCGTCATTGCAGTTGGTACAGGTAACGATTGGGTGCGAATGCTCGGAATCCCCAAAACATATCAGGAAGCAATAAAGGCAATTTCGCAGGGACAAACTATTTTGCAGGATGTAGGATTAATATCGTTTTACGAAACAAAAGTAAAACATCAACGCTATATGGCAAATGTAGCAGGCATGGGCTATGATGCCGCAGTAAATCGCGTTTTCAACAGGCTGAAAGATGAAGGACGAAGCGGCAAATGGCTTTATATTTTAAGTGTAGCAAAAACGTTACTGGGATACAGAAGTAAAAAATTTAACATTATTGTAGATGGTGAAACAATTCTCAGCAATGTTAATGTTTTCAGTGCAAATGTAGGCATAGGAAAATACAATGGAGGCGGAATGTTGCAGTTGCCTCAAGCCGAAATTGACGATGGACTGTTTGATATTACAGTGATAAAAAAAATGAGCAAATTAAAAATCATTAAACATTTCAAAAAACTTTTCAACGGCAAAATATACAAATTACCAGGCGTTGTATCTTTGCAGGGCAAACGCATCGAAATAAATTCAAAGCCCGAAACTCCTATTGAAATTGACGGCGAAGCGCTTGGTTACTGTCCGTTCGTATTCGAACTTATACCTCAATGCATAAACGTAGTGGTAGGCAAAAATTATAAAAAATAATTACAATCGAATTTGTTGCTTGTAAAGAGATAAAAAACACACATCTATCAACAAGCGACTTTAATATTTTTGTCTATCGTATCGAAATGATAAAATCAATAATTCAAACTTTGTTTGATATTGTTCCATCTTTCATCGCTGAGTTTTGTACCCACTACTTCTACCACATTGCCTGCGCACAGAGAGCCTATCTCGCCGCAAATTTCTATAGGAAGTTTTTTAGCCATTCCATATAAAAATCCCGTAGCGTACAGATCGCCTGCGCCAGTAGCGTCTATAGCTTTTGCAGGCAGAGCGCGTATTTTATAAAATTCATTACCCTGTTGTACGTATGAGCCTGACGCTCCTGTTTTAACAATTGCAATTTTACACAATTCGGCAAGTATTCTTACTGCTTCCTGCGGATTTTTGTCGGTGAATGTTTTAGCTTCCTCTTCGTTTGCAAATATTATATCAACGTACTTGTCTAATATTTCTGCCATAAATTTTTTATTTTCGGCAACTATATTGAAACTCGACATATCCATCGAAATTGTTATTCTGTGCCGTTTTGCAAGTTCAAGAGCGCGTTTCATCAATGCATAGTCTTGCACCAGATAGCCTTCGATATGTAAATAATCATAATCTTCAAATTGCTTGTCGCAAAGATCTTCTTCACAAAGATCGATAGCCGCTCCGAGATATGTACACATTGTACGTTCTCCATCGGGAGTTATCAACACTTTACAGTTTCCTGTAGTTTTTTCTACTGTTATTAATGCAGGAGTAGTTCCGTTTTTTTTCATGTCGTTAAGAAAAAAATTGCCAAGTTCATCTTTGCCTGTTTTTCCTATAAAAGCTGTTTTGATGCCAAGTCGGCTAAGCCCGTTCACGGTGTTGGCTGCCGAGCCGCCCGCAATAATATCATATTTGCATTGACGCTTTATGTCGTCAAAAATTTTGTTGGTTGTTTTTTCATCTACATGCGTCATACTTCCTTTTGGCAAATTATATTTGTGAAGCATTGAATCATCTGTGAATATTGCCAGAATATCAACAAGTGCATTTCCTATACCAAGAATTTTATTCATATTTTTGTTGTTTGTTGTAAAAAATAATCGCCAAAATTAGCAAATAAAATTAAAATGTTTTAATATTTTTAAAAATGACATTAATAATTCAGGTCAACTCACTGAATAAAATGGCTTAATCAACTTCAAATAAAATGATTGAAAAGCTGATTTAATATCAAAACAATCTTGTTATCATACGTTATGCGTTTGATGAAAGACGCATAATATATTATCAACCGCGTAACCTTGCAAATAGATCAACACAACTAAAAATTTTACTTATAACAGTAAACCATATCATAAAAATCATGTATTAGATTGTTGGTGTATAAATATGCAAATATAGGATACTCTTCTTGTAGCCTGTAACGAATATAATCTGTGATATTTGTTGGAATTTCAATATCATAAATTCCAGATTTTTCTTCGTTTTCAATTTCCATAATAGCATTTTTTTCATCTTTTCCCAATCGGATTCCGTATAAATACGAATCAATAATATGAAAAATCATACTTTCCGGACATTCCAATATCGTACTATCAGACAAATATTTAACCTGTGAAGGCAAAATATCTCCAACTGCCATTGGTCGTATTGATACGCGTTTTTCTATCATTTTCCGAATTACAGATGTTTTTTTCAAAAATAAGTTTTCCATAAATTAGTAATTAAATCATTTATTTTATTGTAATTGCCTATTCTTATACCGCAACAAATTCCTCGTTTCTCTATTAATTTTAGCTTAATTCGTTAATAATAACCTGCGCAAAAATTTGTAAATGCGGTTGATTTCACCTTCCTATCATATATGATTGCATGAAACAAAGGTAAACATTTTTTCTTTGCCACAATCATTTTTGATAGAAAGTTATGAATAAAGAAGTTATTTTAGTAAAAATAGGATTGAAAATAAGAGAATTCCGTAAAGAAAAAAATTTATCTATAATGGAATTTTCCGATAAACTTGAAATCGAATATAATAATCTAATAAGAATCGAAAAAGGCAGAACTAATTTCACTATCGGCACGTTGTTGAAAATTTGCAAAGCGCTTGATGTAAAACTTGTTGATATTGTTAATGTTGAGTAAATCGTTTGGTATCTGTAATTTTCAAATTTTTATGTTACTGTTATTTGTTACAGCGAATGATTTTAAAATGTCTGAACAATATTTTGCATTATCGCAAATTATTGCTAATATTGCACAATTATGAAAAAATTTCTGGAATTAACCGCAATTGATTTATACCGCAAATTTGGCAACAATCTTTCGGATATTACCGTTGTATTTCCGAGCAAACAGGCAAAAAATTTCTTCAATAACAGCCTGTATAATGTTGCAGGACAAACTTTATGGTCGCCAAATTATTTAACGCTCAACAATCTTTTTGAAAGTCTGTCAACATTTAATATTGCCGATACTTTGCAACTTGTGAGCGAGTTGTACGAAGCGTATGCGGACAATACAAAAACCAGTGAAAATTTTAATGATTTTTACTTTTGGGGCGAAATGCTTTTGCGCGATTTTGACGATATTGATAAAAACATGGTTGATGCTCAATTATTGTTTCAAAATTTGCAAAATCTTAAAAAACTGCAACATACTTTTGATTTTTTAGACGAAAATCAGCAAATGGCTTTGATGCAGTTTTTTTCCAATTTTTCGATAGAAAAACAAAGTGAACTTAAGAAAAAATTTATAGAAATTTGGGATGTTTTAGGTAATATTTATCAACAGTTTCGCAAAAAACTGCAATCTCAAAATCTGGCATATGAAGGAATGTTGTTCCGCTCAATTATCGAAAATAAAAATCTGAATGTCAACGAAACATTTAAATATAAAAAATACGCATTCGCAGGATTTAATGTTTTGAATGTCTGCGAAAAAGAATTGTTTCATTTACTCAAAAAACATGAAAAGGCTTTATTTTACTGGGATTATGATGGATATTACGTAAGAAACAAAAATCATGAGGCGGGATTTTTTATGCGCAATAATTTATCTGAATTTCCGTCGGAACTTGATGCAAAAAATTTTAATTCGTTTGCCGAAAACAAAAAAAAAATAAAAATAATATCATCACCTACCGAAAATGCGCAGGCAAGATATTTGCACGAATGGCTGAATTCCGAAAAAAATATTAACGATTCGGCAGTTGTTTTGTGCAATAAATCATTGCTTTTGCCGATATTGTATTCATTGCCCGAAAATATTTCGAATGTAAACATTACAACAGGTTTTCCATTGTCGCAAACGCCGATATACAGCGCAATCAATGCATTGATAGATTTGCAAATAAAGGGCTTCAACAAAAGCATAAATTTGTGGAATAAAGAATATATATTGAATGTTTTACAAAATCAATATATACAAACACTTTCACCTGAAATAGAAAACATTAAAAAAGAATTGCTGAAAAATAACAATTACAGATGCGAGATTGAAAATTATTGTAATGATGAAATTATAAAATTTATTTTCAAACCGATTGATGATGCTTGTGAATTTGTAAGTTATCTTATAGAAATATTAAAAAATATTTCGCAAAAAAATACCGCAACCGATCAATTATACGGCGAGGCAATATTTCGCACATATACGGCGTTAAACCGATTGAGCGACATGCTGACCGACAAAAAATTTGCAATAGGAACAAAAACGCTTTCAATTTTATTGCGCCGCTTGCTTCTTGCCATCAATATACCTTTTGAAAGCAAGTCAGCAACAGGATTGCGTATAATGGGAATTCTCGACACGCGGAATATTGACTTCAAAAATATTCTTATATTGTCGGCAAACGACAGTTTATTGCCTGTAACCGACAACGAAGCATCATTTATACCGTACAATCTGCGCCGTGCCTTTGGACTTACAACATCCGACAAAACAGATTCTATTTATGCCTATTACTTTTACAGACTGTTGCAGCGAGCCGAAGACATAACAATATGCTACAGTACGGCTGTCGCAGGTTTGAGCAAAGCAGAGCCAAGCCGATTCATATTGCAATTACAGGTTGAATCTGATTTTAATACTCATTTATTCGATATTCAGTCTCCAATAAAATTGCCCGAAATAAAAGAAATAAAAATAGAAAAAACGCCTGAAATAATCAGACTTTTGCAAAGTCAATACAGCAATCCCGAATCATATCTTTCGCCACGCGCATTGAACATGTTTATTGACTGTTCACTGAAATTTTATTTTCATTACATAGCAAAACTGAAGTTGCCTGATACCGAAACAGACTCAATAATTTTCGGTAATGTTTTCCATAAAGCCGCTGAAATTGTTTATGAAACAATAGGAAAATTTAAAAATTCACACATCAGCGAATCCGATTTAAACAGGTTCATTGATAACAAGCATCTTTTGCAAAACATTGTTGACAGAGCAATGCAAATAGAAGCCAAAATTGACGATTCTCCTAATTACGGCATTCAACAGTTAATAATGCGCGATGTAATTGTTGATTATGTTAAAAAATTGCTTGAATTTGATAAAACTAATGTCCCGTTTACGCTTTATGAAATGGAAGCAACGCTTGTCGAAAAATTCAATTTGGATACGCCTGTCGGAAGTATCAATATTTACATTGGCGGACGTATCGACAGAATTGACATAAAAGAAAATGTTTTGCGCGTTATAGATTATAAAACAGGAGGAACAAGTAAAACAATAAAGTCAATAGAAGATTTGTTTATGGCATCTAAAACCCGCAACGGATATGCTTTTCAGACGTTTTTATATTCTATCATAATATCAAAACAAAAGCCAGAATTTCACGTTATGCCATCAATTTTGTACATCAATAAAAAATTAACGGAAACGGGTGATATTCAGATAAAATTTGAAAAAGAAAACCTGAAAGATATTAGACACATCGAAAAAGACTTTTTTAACTGTCTGGCTGAAATAATTTCAAATATTTTTGATGAGCAAATTCCCTTTACACAAACAGAAAATGAAGATTTTTGCACATATTGCAATTTTAAACAAATTTGCAGAAAGTAAAAAAAATACTAACTTTGCACATTCGTAACCGTTTTGGTATGACAAAAAAATTAAATATAGGATTTGTGAGTTTTTCGGGCAATGCAAAAGGATACCGAAATGCAGTCGACAAGTTTGATAATTTGACGTTTAGCGGCGTATATTTTCCAAAAGATGACAATTCTTTTGAAAATTACAGTGAACATCGTTTTGAAAATTATCAGGATTTGCTTGACGCATCGGATATTATTCTTTTTTTCAGTGAGAAAGCACAACGAAAACTTATAATCGAAGCAATTCGCAATTTGAAACATATTCTGATTGACGATTATACATGTATTTTGAATGAGACAGTAGTTTCGTTATGCAATTTTGTGGATGAAGCCGAAATCACAGCGCAGGTAGCAATGCCTAAACTGTATTATTGGGGAATTTGCGAAATAATAGAAACATATAAAAACATCCGCTATATACATTTCGACAAAAGTATTGATTATAGTTATCGGCGACCAACCGTTGATATAATTCCCGAAATACTTGCCATAATTAAACTTGCCGACAGCGAAGTTGTATCGCTGCACAATAAAAATTTACCGCTTCCTGTTCGGAAATCCGAATTGCTGCAAATAAATTTAGAATTTCTAAACGGTATCAGCGCAAGCATTAAAGCCAATCCGTGCGCCTTTTACGACAATCGCGAACTCACAATCATTGCCGAAAAAAACATTGCACTCATTGATTTGCGCAAACGGGAATGGCATAATCTTGTTTACAAAACAATAACTGCAGAACCAGTGAAAGAACTTTTCACACTTGACGAAGTTCCTTTTATCGAACGTAACGAACTGAAAAACCTGATAAATTCAATCACAACAAAAACAGATCCTTTCATATCTCCAAAATCAATACGCAGTTTGTGGAAATGCATAAAAATGATGAATGTAAAATAAAAAATACGGCATTGTTGATTAAATATATACAAATTTCTATTCCTGTGCTGCATAAGCAAAAAACAGACAGTTTCAACATTTCCACTTTCTTTTAATAACATTTTGATTTCTTTTTCATTCTTGCCAAAAAAATGTATAAGTGATGAAAAATTAATGGACAATAATAACTCCTAATGTTGTTGTGTAGTGAAAATGAGATTGCTTTGTTACATTTTATTTGTTTTTCATCACTTAACCGTATTCTTTTTTTTGTTTTCAAATATTTGCAGATTTGCGGTGTTGCGTTCCCAAAATACGCCATTTGAATATCCCTGTATGTTGCTGTCTTTATCGGCTATTTGCAAGCGTTTTTCAGCAATGCAGCAATATTCTTCGTTCATTTCGATACCGACATACCGCCTGTTCAATTTTTTGGCGACAACAGAAGTAGTTCCCGAACCGAGAAAAGGGTCAAAAACAATTCCATGTTCTGGGCAACCGGACAATATCAGTTTGGCTATCAATTTTTCGGGTTTTTGCGTAGGGTGGTCTGTATTTTCGGGCATCGACCAGTATGGAATGCTTATATCATCCCAAAAGTTGGATGGACATGTGAGCCTGAAATTTCCTTCGACTGTTTCTTCCCAGTCTTTTGGTTTTCCGTCTTGACGGTATGGAGCGATAACTTTTCTTTTTTGCCTCACCGACTTTATGTCAAAATAGTAATCATTCACATTTTTCACTCCAAACCAAATATCTTCCATTGCGTTTTTCCAGTTGTGCGTAGCGCCTCTGCCTTTTTCTCGCTGCCATGTGATGCGGTTGATTACTGTCAGATTTTCGCTCATTACCTGTTGCAGCGCAGATGTGCATTTCCAGTCTCCGCACAAATATAACGAGCCGTTGGGTTTGAGCATCGACACGATGCGTGGAAACCATGAACGCAAATAATCAGAATATTTGTCTTGCGACGAAGATTTGAATTTGAAGCCGTTAAATTCTTTGGTCAGATTATAGGGCGGGTCAATAATAATCAGGTCGGCAAACTGTTGAGGCATGAAATCAATAATATCAAACAAATCGTTATTGATGGTTTTATTAATAATATTTTCCTCTTTGATATTGTTTACGCCTTTCAAATTGCACAGTTTTCTATAGAAATATACATATTCGGAGGATGTAAGAACAATTGTTTTATTTCGGGGCGACTTCTCTTTTTTTGTCATTTTATTTGGTTTTAGTAAAGATGTTTAATATTACAGATTATGTTTCAATTGTAATGATTCGTTTTCCATTATCTGTTTCTTCTATTTTCACTGCAAAGGCATCATCGGGCAACAACTGCTCTATTTTCTCCGACCATTCTACAAGGCATAGATTATTGCCGTAAAAATATTCTTCATATCCCAAATCATAAACTTCATCAATTTTATTTATGCGATAAAAATCAAAATGAAAAACCGACCCGCCTGCGGCTCGGCGATATTCGTTTACAAGCGCAAATGTAGGACTGTTCACAACATCCGTAACATTAAGCTGTCGGCATATTTCTTTTATAACTGTTGTTTTGCCTGCTCCCATTTTACCGTAAAATGCGATAATATGTCTGTCGCCGGCTACATTAAGCAAAACCTTGACGGCGTCTGCAAGTCCTGTTAAATCGGGTATTTCTATCGAAAGCATTTTATTTTATATTTATTATGACTGTTTATCAGTTACAAAGTAATGGACACATCAAATTATCCAACTATTCATACTGAAAAACAGCGGCAAGTTATAAAAAATTTTCAGAACCAAAAAACAGAAGAAAAAATATTTGTTGCAGAAATTTTATAGATATATTTAACCCTGAACCGATTAAACTCAATTCTGCAGATTTGTATTGGCACATATTAAAAAGGTATATACGTTTTATGTGAAATGTATATACCTTTTGAATGAAATGTATATACGTTTTTTTCTAAATGTATATACGATTTTGAGGAAGGATATGTGAATAGTTTTAACGCACCAATTCTGTTAATTTAGAAATTATTCGTTGGACTTTGTCTTTTTTATATATTCAATATATTCCTCAAAAGTAACTTTGTTTCCTTCTTTGATAACTTCAATATATGAGTCTATTAAAGCATTAAGATTCTCTGCTGATATTTTATCTTCGTTTTCTTGTTCATTGGGTAATAATATGAGATTACTGTATGTTCTAAATATTGTTTTTCTAAATTGATCTGTATCAGATAATACATTGCGGATATATTTATTTGTTTTATTTTTGTTAAAGTTAGATATAATCCACCCCACAAGCACAGCTCCTAACCCTGCAAATATTGCATGCCCAATAGGATCTCTGTTTCTATAACTTTGCAATACAGTAATTGCTGGCGTAGATGCAAAAACTACATTTGATAATACAAACAAAAAACCGAATAAAAATACTGTTTTTAAAATAATTTTTTTCATTTTTTTTACTTTTTAATTTTTCCTTACTCGTAAGGCTTTTCAGGTTACGCCTCGTTTTTAGAGATGGTTACTGAACTCCATCTATTGCCCAAAACTCAAATCCAATTTGAGATACGCACATAAAAAAAGCGCGGACAAAATTTCTATTATCCGTTTTGTGAGGTTCTCAACTACCTAATCAACCAAATAACGAGTAAATGTCCACGCCGAAAATGGCGTGAACGACTATCATTACTCTTGGTTGATTTTGAAATTGTTGAGATTTCACAAAACCAGAATACCAGATAAACGCTTTTCCCAATAATATTAAAATGTGCGTACTGTTTGCCTGTTTTAATCCATAAGCATACAATATTTACATTATGAGTGCAAAGTTATAACATTATTTTATAATAATGCATATTTTTACGAAAAATTTCACAGCAGGTAATTTCAAGTAGTAAATGCAACTATAATTTTCTTTGTGCTATAAGATTTTGCCTGCCTGAATTTTCAATTTTTTGAACATGAAAACATCTCTCAAAATTATGTCGCGATAAGTATCACACAGTTCTTTTTACAGTTTCCATTGCAGCGGTACGCTTAATTTGAGATTGAAATGTCGTCCGATATTGTAAATTCCATCATTTTTGTAGCGCGACAAATGGTCGTAATACGTTTTGTTAAGTAAATTGTTTGCGGCGACATTCAACATCAGTTTTTGCCTGTTCCATCTTAATTCAAACACCAAGCCTGCATTAAGTAAAAAATAATCGCCTGTCGGCAGTTCGTATTCGGCAATGCGAGTTTGTTCAAACGAATAGATACATTGCAAATAAATTGAAAGTCTATTTATTGTTTTGTTCCACAAAAAATTTGAACTGATATTGGCATTTATCTTTTGCGAAGGCATTAAAGGCAAATCGTTGTGTTTGTTGCGTCCGAAAGTATTACTGTACGAAGCATCAATATGCAGCCAGTCGAGCGGATGAGGATGCAAATGCAATCCTGTTTCGCCGCCGTACAGATAAGCATCCGTTTGATTATAATAATATACAGGCATATCGTCTATTTCCATATCGGATGGTTGCAGATAAATATAATTTCGTATATAATTAAAATAAGGATTTATAAACAGTTCCAAATGTTCCGATTTATAAATCAGAGAAGCATCGAGTTGATAGCTATTTTCGGTTTTGAGTTGAGTATTTCCAATTTCGTAACGATTTGTTCCTTCGTGAGCGCCATTGCTCAACAATTCAAACATGTTCGGGGAGCGATAACCCGACGAAAAAGTTGTACGAAACGACAGTTTGTCGTTCAAGGGTTGAAAAATGCCTGTTGAAAAATTCAATGCAAAATACGATTTTGAAAATGACGGGATATAACCTTCTTCATCTTTCGTTCCGTGTTCTTTACCCGAAATATGGCGTCCATCTATGCGTAAGCCTGCCATCAGGTAAGCTTTTTCGGAATAGTGGAAATCGGACACTGCAAATATACCCATATCAGATGTGGCAGCATCGGGTATCAGCATTTCTTCGCCTTTGTTTTTATTGGTTTGATACATTCCCTGACTTCCTATTGTCAACGTCCAGCGTTCGCTAATACGCGGCGAATACCATTTTGCATTATACGAAAATGTATTCAAGTTCATATCCAGCGCGGCTGTGCCATCTTCAAATTCTTTTCTGCTGTTGGAAATATATCCTGCATCTATTTTCAATTTTGAATTATTGGCAAAAAAGAATGTATTTTCGGAACTTACCAAATGTGTAGTCAAATCTTGAAAAGGCGATAATGGTTTGCGTCCGTTGGAATAAGGTTCTTCTTCTCCGCCTTCTTCTGCTTCAGTAAGTCCGTATTTTTCATTCAAAAAACTGTATTTTAACGAAGTTATGAACTTGTCGCCCGTGTATCCCAATACTGTTTTGAAATCGCCTGTGCGGAAACGGCTGTTGTTTACAAAATTTTTATTGCCATCGGTATAATCTTTATGCGTTGTATAGCCGCCGAACAAGTTCAAATGAAAACGATTTTTTGACAATTTGAAGGCGCCTGTATTTCTCAAGCCTTTGGTATTTGTGTTATATTCCGAACTTAAAACGCTTTCTATGCCGTTTTCTTTTGCATAGCGTTCATCAACAAAATAGAGAATACCGCCCAAAGCATCGCTGCCGTATAAAAGCGATACAGGACCTTTAATAATTTCAACCTGTTCGTATCCGTTTTCGTCAAGCCCCAAGCCGTGTTCATCGCCCCATTGCTGATTTTCAATTCTTAATCCCTGCGAAAATACTGCTATACGATTTCCGCTAAGACCGCGAATAACAGGTTTTCCTATTCCCGTACCTGTACTCCAGTTACTGATGCCCGCTACGTTTGTCAATTTTTCCGCAAGCGATAATCCGTTCAATTCGGCGTTATGATTCAGCGTTAATTTTTCAACATTCACCACGTTTTCGCCTTGCAATCGCGATGAATTTTCGGAAACTACAATTTCCTGCAATTCATGTATCGATGGTTCAAGCAAAATCACCTGATTGATATTCTGCGGCGACAGCGTTCCCAAATAAGTTTTGTATCCTACATACGAAATCTGCACAAAAAGCGGTTGTGAAGATGTAGTGATATAAAAATTTCCTGATTCGTCAGTATATGTACCTGTTTTCGTATCTGGAAAATAAACATTTGCAAAGGCGACAGGCTCGCTGGTATTTTTATCGGCAACTTTGATTTGGTTTTGCGCAAACATATTTGCCTGTGCAAAACAAAGCATAAAAATTATGCAAACAGTTTTAATAACCGGTTGACATTTTGCGCACAAACCCGAAATAAGATAAGATATTGACGATATGCTGTAGCCTTGCGGAAGTTTCGGCGCCGCAACAGATTCATCTATACATGTAACCGTATCGCATTTCATACAGCGAAAATGCAGATGATTGTCGTTGTGATTGTTAATAGAGCAGTCGCGGCAAAGAGCATAATATGTTTTTCCGTTTTCGCTCGAAATTTTATGCACTTTGGCATCATTGCAAAAGCTTTGCAGGATGCGGTAAATAGTAACTCTGTCAATTGAACCCGACAATTGTTTTTCGATATCTTCGTGGCAAAGAGCCGAGTTTGAATTTTCTAAAATACTCATTACCATTTGTTTTGTTTTGGTATTTCTTCTCTGTTTTTCCATAAAATTTATATTATATAATAATTATTAATGCCACAAAGTTACAATAATATTTTAATATTGCAACACTGTTGCAATATCTTTTTTGGAAAATTATGGATGTCTTATTGACTTTAATCTGAAATAATCAATTATTCCTTGATGAAATTCAATCTCTCTGTCAACAGTAATTACAAATAACAATCTGACCTTTGGAAATATTTTCAATATTATAACAACTTTTTCATCATTTTTTTAGTCTATTTGAATACTTTAATTCTGTAATTTCATCTGCGGCGCTTCTCATTTTCAATAAAAACATTACCTTTGCGCTCAAACTTATTTAATAATCAAAGATAAATTATGAAATTATTGGAAGGAAAAACCGCGGTCATTACAGGAGCAGCTCGCGGAATAGGCAAAGCGATTGCCGTTAAACTTGCTTCGGAAGGAGCAAATATAGCATTTACCGATTTAGTGTTAGATGACAACGCAAAGGCAGCAGAAAAAGAAATTGAAACCTTTGGAGTACAGGTCAAAGCATATTCATCCAATGCTGCAAATTTTGAAGAAACTCATAAAGTTATTGACGAAATAGTGAAAGATTTTGGGCGAATTGATATTCTTGTTAATAATGCAGGCATTACAAAAGACGGGCTTATGATGCGCATGAGCGAAGCGCAGTGGGATGCCGTATTGACGGTAAACTTAAAATCGGCATTCAATTTTATTCATGCCTGCACTCCGATTATGATGCGTCAGAAGGCAGGAAGCATTATCAACATGTCAAGCGTTGTCGGCGTTAGTGGTAATGCAGGACAAGCCAATTATTCATCGAGCAAGGCGGGACTGATAGGTTTGGCAAAATCTATTGCGCAAGAACTTGGTTCGCGAGGAGTAAGAGCAAATTGCATTGCGCCGGGATTTATTATAACCGAAATGACGGCAAAACTCCCCGAAGATGTAAAAAAAGGCTGGGCTGAAAAAATTCCATTACGGCGAGGCGGAACTCCCGAAGATGTAGCGAATGTCTGTTTGTTTCTTGCGTCAGACCTTTCCTCGTATGTGAGCGGACAGGTTATCAACTGTTGCGGCGGAATGAACATGTAATATGCAGCTTGCATTTTGCAGGCAAATCATACGAATAACTTCGATGGCGCGTTAACAACGTTTATGCTTAACATACTCGGCAAGTCAAAAAACAGTTTCTATTTCAGATACAGTAATCGCTTAAACGAGAGAAATCTCTAAAAATTCATAAATACTTCTGTCGTTTGGCGGAAGTATTGTTATATATTAAGCCAATAAACTTTTCTATCATATCAGATTACAGGCAAACAATATCTGCTATAGAGAAAGCATATCCGTATTATTGATGAAAGTCAGCAAAATATTCATCTTCTGATTTTCCTAATTCGTTGACTGTGCGCGTCTTTACGCAGGCTTTGGATTGAAGTAATCCAGAGGAAACATATAATACATAAATAAAAACAAATACAAAAAATAATTAATAAAAACATTCTGGATTCGCTAACGCTCGCAATGACGCGCTGCGTGGTGCGGGCGAAAAAATTTTTTGCCCCTACGGTCTTTTTGTGAATTGGCTGCGTTTCGGCGAGGCTTTCATCCGTTGCTGCAAATGTCTCCGAACCATCGGCGGGACTTTCGGAAACAACGGCGGATTACGGGAAAAAACACGAGCGCGGCATGGTTAAGAAAGTATCATGCAATGTGCGACTTTGCTTGGTTGTAAGCATCCGCGTTTGCCTACGGCATGTTAGAGGGATATTCGATTCGTGCGTGATAGATGTTTTTCAGTTTAGATTTGAATATTTCTTTTGCAAGCGCAAGTTCGCTGAAAGTTAAATCAGAATCGCTCAGGTAGCCGTTTGCAATTTGATAATCTGTAATTTTTTCGACCAAATCGCTTATCGTTTCCGGTGTTACTGTTTGCAGACTGCGCGAAGCGGCTTCAATAGAATCTGCCATCATCAGTACGGCAAGTTCTTTGCTGCCGGGATTTGGTCCCGGGTATGCAAATGCCGAAAAATCGGTTGCATCGGGGTTCTGTTCTCTGTATTTCGACAGAAAATATCTGGTATATGATTTGGCATGATGGGTTTTGATGAAATCAATAATTTTGTTTGGAAGATTATATTTTTTTGCAAGCGCTATTCCGTCTTCAACATGTTTGATAATAATTTTTGCACTTTCTTCAGGTTTCATTTTTTCGTGCAGCGAGTATCCCGTCAGTTGCTGATTTTCTATAAAATATTCAGGGTTCATAATTTTACCTATGTCGTGATACAGTGCGCCTACTCGCACAAGCAGTGTTTCGCCGCTAATCTGTCTCACAACTTCTTCGGCAAGATTGGCAACCTGCATGGAATGTTGAAATGTTCCGGGCGCTTTTTCGGCAAGCTGGCGCAGCAATGTTCTGTTGGTATCTGAAAGTTCCATAAGCGTGCTGTTCGATAAAAAACCGAAAAGTTTCTCGAACACATAAATCAGCTGGCATCCAAACAGCACAAATATGGCATTTGCTCCGAATATCAATAATGTTGTCAAATCTATACTTTCAAAAAGTCCATCTTTTATCAGGCAAACCGTAACATACGATAATACATAAAACAGAAATATTAATCCTATTGCAACAAACAGACGTCCGCGCCTGTACCATGTGCGAAACTGCGAAACCGATATTATGCCTGCGGCAAGCGATACAAATGTAAATTCAAAACTGTTTGGAGCGTAAATAAACACAAGCATGATAATTGTCAGATATATGAATATTGCAGTGCGCGAACGGAAAAACGTGCCTACGTAAATCGGCACAACAGTAAGCGGCACAATATAAATATTTATGCCAGACTTTATAACCTGTATAGAGCCGAAAACCGCCACAATAGTCAGCAGAAGTATAAAAGCGAGATTTTGTGCGCGATTGAATATTTCGGGCTGATACCAGCTCAGCATCAGGTAAAGTTGAAACAAACATATAAGCACAAGCAAAATCTGACCTGACAGCACAAGCCAGAAGTTGCCCAAAAATCCTTCGCCGTTCATGTATTCTTTTTTAAAGGATTCGAGGATGTCAATATTTTTTGAATTTACGGTTTCTCCTCTTGCAATAAGTTTTGTGCCTGCTGGTACTATACCTTTTGTTATTGAAATGTTTTCGACAAGCTGGTCTTTGATTTTGTTTGTTACGGCTTCATCAAAGTATATGTTTGTTTTTATGTAATTGCGAATATCAATTTTTGAAAAAATGTGCTGCAATGTAGCAGCGTCTGTCTGTTTGCTCAATTCCGAATGAATATGTCTGTATGCGTCTTCTGTATTAAAAATTTCGGATATGGGATAATCTTCGTAAATATTGTTTTTTATAATTGATATAACAAGGCTTTGGCGATTTGTAAATATTTGCGGAATATCGTTTTTTTGCACTATATATCGCTGATAAGCATCTTTGAGCAGGTTGAGCAGAATGTTTTTTTCGCGATTATATTTCGGTTCGGTCAATGTTTCAAGATTTGCCGAAAAAGCGCTTATCTGTTGCTGTTCTACGGATGCGTCATATTGAAAATACGGTTTGTATGTTTGCATTATTCTGTTATGGTCGGCATACAGTTCGTCGGCAGTTTTATATACAGGAAAGTCAAACGGGCTGACAATATCTTCCGCCATCCATTGTTTGCCTTTTTGAAATTCGTAGTGAAAAGCCGAATTATGCGGCAGCGAAAGCACAAGAAGTATGCTGGCGCTTATAAAAAGTACAAGTTTTTCCCACGTTTTAATCGTATTTTTACTGGTTGTTGACATATAATCTCCGTTTATTGTGCGGTAAAAGTATATAAATTAAGATATAAAAGCAAATTTGCAGACTGTTTTTTATTATTAAAACAATGATTTTTAGAAGTATGTTTTATTAATTATTTTTACGGTAACACAATGCGTATTTTGTTGTTGAAGCGGAAAAAACAGACAAAATAAAAGAATACGGACAAAATGAAAGGAAAATTATCAGACATAAAACAGCGCAGAACAGTTCCGCCCGATGCTCAATGATATTATTTAAATAAAGGATGAAAAAGATGCAAGAAAAAGTAAAACCGCTTTTTCGTGCAATTCCATTTCGCCGTTTTTTCAAAAAATATTATTTTAACGCCGCCTGAATAGATTGGAAAGTAGCGAGTGTTTGTTATGATATTACGCCCGAACCTACAAGTTCGTCTCCATCGTACCATGCCGCAAACTGTCCCGATGTTATTCCACGCTGAGGTTCATCGAAAACTATATACAAACCTTCCTGTAGGCGCACAAGTTTTGCTTTTTGCAATGGCTGCCGATAGCGAATCCGTACAGAATAATCACGCTCATCTCCTGTGTGCATCGACAAATCGGTGCGGATGTAATGAATTTCGTTTTCTGCAATAAACAATGCCTTGCGAAATAATCCTTGGTGATTGAAACCTTCGCCGACATAAAGAGTATTTGTTGCAACATCAATGCCTATTACGAAAAGCGGCTCATTGCGTCCGCCTATGTTAATGCCTTTGCGCTGTCCAATAGTAAAAAAATGAGCGCCGTTGTGCAATCCTATTTTTTTCCCCGAATTTGGTCGGTAAATATATGGTTTTGCAAGTTGCTCAACTGTATTATTGCTAATATTTTGATGCGATTTTTCGTAATAATCGGGTAATATTTCCACGATATTGCCCTGTTTTGCCGATAATTGCTGTTGCAAAAAAACGGGCAAATCTACTTTCCCTACAAAACAAATTCCTTGGGAATCTTTGCGTTCAGCTGTGGGCAAATTCTGTTCGGCGGCAATACGTCTCACTTCGGGTTTTGTGATATCGCCAACAGGAAACAGCGCTTTTGCAAGTTGAAACTGCGAAAGTTGGCAAAGAAAATAGCTTTGGTCTTTATTTTTATCTGTTCCTGCAAGCAGCGAATATATTGTTTTTCCGTCAACGTTTTTTTCTAATTTTCGGCAATAATGACCTGTTGCAACAAAATCGGCGCCTAATTTCACGGCTTCGTTCAGAAATGCATCAAATTTTATTTCACGGTTGCAAAGCACATCCGGATTTGGAGTTCTACCTTTTTCGTATTCCGAAAACATATAGTCAACAACGTTTTTTCTGTAAATTTCGCTTAAATCAACAGAATGAAAAGGAATATCAAGTTTTCTGGCAACGAGCCGCGCAATATCCAAATCGTCTTTCCACGGGCAATCGCCGCGAAGCGTACCTGCAGTGTTGTGCCAGTTTTGCATAAACATCGCTATTACATCGTGTCCCTGCTTTTTTAGAATACAGGCGGCAACACTTGAATCAACACCTCCCGAAAGTCCTATGGCAATTCGCATGATTTATAAAATTTTAAACAGATTTATTTTAAAATAAATATTTTCAATTATTGTAAATTAAAAAAGGGTAAGCTGTTTATATCGCACCGCTACAACCGCCTGCCCTTGCTATCTTCCGATCCTGGGGGATTCGGCGGGAGCTGGTCGTATAAGACTTACCCGAGCGCAAAAGTAATAAAAAAATCTTTATTACAATTCTATTTTGTACATTTGTGAAAAATTTATCAAAAAAAACAAAAATATTCTGATTTTTACACAATGTAAAAAAAAGAAAAAAACGAGAAAATGAGAGAATTAGATTTAGAAGAAAAGAAGAAGCCTGATTTTTTAAGAATGGCATCAAAATTCGGGTTAATAATGGGTTTGGCAACATCTGCCGTTCATTTTATTTTTTATTTGCTCGAAGGCAGCAATGTCAGTTCTTTTATTGTAACGATGTTGACATTGATTGCAGTTATATATATAATATACAAAGCAACAAAAAATTACAGAACCGAATCAGGCGGGTATATTTCATATCGGCAGGCTTTGGTATATGGCGTAGCTATATTTATGTTTGCAGGAATTGTAGGCGCAATATATTCTTACATATTCAACACTATTGATCCTGAATATGTTTATCGGCAACTCGAAACTGTAAAGCAACAATTTTTGGATGCTAAATTTGCAGAAATGGCTGTTGAGCAAATAATATCGGACATGCGGGAAGGACTGGATTATCAAATGCAGCATCCTTTTCAGTCAATTTTGTCGGCAATATTCTGGAATACTTTTTTAGGAACGCTGTTTTGTCTTGTTTCCTCAGCATTTTTAAGAAAAAACAAACCTGAAATAATAAATGAATCATAATAATATTGTTAAATAAAATTGATTATATATGGATATTTCAATAGTAATTCCGCTGTACAACGAAGAAGAATCATTGCCCGAACTTATAGAATGGATTGAACGAGTGATGAATGAAAACAAACTCTCGTTTGAAACTATTTTAATTGACGATGGCAGTACCGACAATTCGTGGAATATTATCGAAAAACTTCATTCCCTGAATGAACGCATACATGGAATAAGTTTTCGCCGCAATTACGGAAAATCAGCAGCGTTATATTGCGGATTCAATGCCGCAAAAGGCGATGTTGTAATAACAATGGATGCCGATTTACAGGACAGCCCTGACGAAATTCCCGAACTTTACAAAATGATTAAAGATGATGGCTACGACCTTGTATCCGGCTGGAAAAAGAAACGCTACGACTCGAAATTGTCAAAAAATATTCCATCAAAATTTTTTAACAGAATAACCCGCATGATGTCGGGAATCAAACTGCACGATTTCAATTGCGGACTGAAAGCATACAAGTCGAAAGTTATAAAAAGCATAGAAGTTTACGGAGAAATGCACCGTTATATTCCCGTACTTGCAAAACAGGCTGGATTCAAAAGAATAGGAGAAAAAATTGTTCTGCATCGCGCCCGCAAATACGGAACTACAAAATTTGGCATGTCGCGTTTTGTTAACGGTTTCCTTGATTTGGCAACGATAACATTTATAACAAAATTCGGCAAAAAACCTATGCACTTTTTCGGAGTAGTAGGTACTTTAATGTTTTTGCTGGGCGGCGTAATAGCAATTTGGCTGATTGTTCGCAAACTTTACTGTATAGCAAACTTTATTGATTTCAGAGATATAACATCACAACCTCTGTTTTATATTGCGATGGTAACAATTATCATAGGCGTTCAATTGTTTTTAGCAGGATTTTTAGGCGAACTCATTTCGCGCAATTCCAACGAACGAAATAAATATTTTATAGACAAGGAAATTTGACAAACCGCTGAAAAGAGAATTTGAGCATATATGGAACGATATTTTCTGCAACTTTCATACGATGGGAGCGATTTTCACGGCTGGCAAATTCAGCGAAATGCAAGTACAGTACAGGCTTCGCTCGATGCCGCATTGACAGTTTATCTTCGTGAAAAAATTGAAACCACAGGAGCAGGACGAACAGATACGGGCGTACATGCAAATTTTTTTGTTGCACATTTTGATTGTTCCAACAATAATTTGGAAAAAAATCAATTGCTTCATTTGCATAAATTAAATTCTATTTTACCTGAAAGTATTGCAGTTCTGAAAATCAAAAAAGTTCACAACTCCGCAAATGCACGATTTGATGCAACATCACGAACATATCGTTATTATATGCACAGGTCAAAAAATCCGTTTATCAGTTTATATTCCACTGTATTAAAAGGAAATGTAGATATTGATTTAATGAACGAAGCTGCAAAAAAACTTTTCAAATATACAGATTTTACAAGTTTCAGCAAATTACACACGGATGTAAAAACTAATAATTGCATCATCGCCGAAGCTGCGTGGCATGAAGAAGGCGACAGACTGATTTTTACAATCACTGCAAACCGTTTTTTGCGAAATATGGTAAGGTCTATAGTTGGAACTCTGCTTGATGTTGGAAAAAACCGTATTACGATTGATGATTTCTGCAAAATAATAGAACAAAAAAATAGATGCTGCGCAGGAAAATCGGTTGCAGCAAAAGGTTTGTTTCTTGCTGATATTAAATATCCTTACGACATTGGATAATAACTTTACTGCCATCAAAAAGAGTTGTTGCAAAAAGATAAATGTCGCCGCCTTCGCCAATATTGAGTTTTGCGCGTAAATCGTCAACCGATAATGGGAAATTACGAACCGTTATGTTTGCTTGTTTTATGCTTTTTAAATTAGTTTTCAATGCAGTTTTGCTAAATAAAAACATGTTTTCGACCACAAAAATTCTTCCGCAAAAATCATTTATCAAACTGTCGGAAGTATAAATTTTACTGTTTATATTTAAAACATTCAGATTAAATTTTTTCGCCACGCTTTTGAATCCTCCCGATTTTTGAACGGATACATTCGGCTCATACAGATATTTTTGAACATTTTGTACAAAATTACATTCAATATTTTTTTCGGCAAGATGATTAAATGAAAATATTTGTTTGCCATTGTCTGTGATATTCGCACATACAATTTCAATATTGTCTGTATCATAATTTTGTTCCAATTTAACAAGTAATTCCTTACATTCGTTTTTCACGGCTATAATATGTATTTGCTGTATATTTTTCAATTTTCTTTTTATTTCTGTAATATCAAAAACAGGCGAAAGTTTTATAATAACAGTTTGCGATTTCTGTAAAAGAGTATCTTTGATTTTTGTAATGTCAGGCGAACAGTTTTCAAGCAGGATTTCCTTTTTATTATTTGAATTTCTGCGCGATGGATCAATGTAAATACAATCAAATGTTGCATCATTTTCAAGAAATTCCTCGCTGCTGCAATTTGAAATTTCAACATTTTTCAAACCCAGAATATCAAAATTATGTCTTGCAAGTTTTGATAAATATTCATCTTTTTCTATATAAAAAGAATGACTGAAATGTTGTGATATAAATGAAAAATCTACACCGAAACCGCCTGTCAAATCTACAAAATTTTTACCTTTGCACAAGTCTGCCTTATATTTTGCCGTTGCTTCTGACGAACACTGCTCTATCGATATTTTCGGAGGAAAAATAATTTTGCCGTTGATATACCACGAAGGTATTTTTTCTTTTGCCTGTTGACGTACAGCAATCTGTTCGAGAGCAAATCGAACGTTAATTTCCAAATTTTGTTTTGCTGCCAAAGCAAGCAAATGTGAATCATCATCAATATGCTGTCGTATGAAATTTTGAGTTTGTTCGTTGATATTAAACAATTTATTACTGTCTATCGTTAATTTGAATATTTTTAAATATGCTGAAAGATATAGATTTACGTCGAAAAGAAATAAAAAAATTCTGTACCCTCGGGCGGAATCGAACCGCCATTTAAAGTTTAGGAAACTTCCGTTCTATCCGTTGAACTACAAGGGCATCATTCAATTTGTCGTTTTATTTTACGCACATACGATAAATTGCATATTTATTCATCCTGTAATTCTTTTTCGGCTTCAGGTTTACCATCGTATGCCCATTTCAGATAAATAGCGCCCCATGAAAAGCCTGCTCCAAATGTGGTGAGTATGATATTATCGCCTTTTCTCAGTTTTGGTTCAAAATCCCACATGCACAGGGGAAGCGTTGCTGCTGTTGTATTTCCGTATTTTTCGATATTTACCATAACTTTTTCAGGCGAAAGTCCCATGTGCTGTCCTACGGCTTTTATAATTCTAAGATTTGCCTGATGAGGAACGAGCCATGCTATATTTTCGGAAGTCAATCCATGTTTTGCCATCATTTTCAATGATGTTTCTGACATGTTTGAAACGGCGGCTTTATAAACGGGCTGCCCTTCCTGATATATGAAATGTTGACGGTTTACAACGGTTTCCATTGTTGCGGGATAAGTAGAACCTCCTGCTTTTTGATACAAATGTTTGCGTCCCGACCCATCTACATGCAGCATTTCATCTATAACTCCGTAGCCTTCGGTATTGGGTTCGATAAGTACTGCTCCTGCTCCATCTCCAAAAATAGGACAGGTCGCCCTGTCGGTGTAATCAACAAAAGTTGAAATTTTATCAGCTCCTATAAGAATTATTTTTTTATATCGTCCCGATTCTATGAATTTTGCAACTGTTGACAAGGCAAATAAAAAACTTGAACATCCTGCATTAACATCAAATCCGAATGCGTTTTTCACGCCTACCAAATCGCTTATGATATTTGCTGTTGCAGGGAAAGGCATATCGGGCGTAACGCCGCACCATACAAGCAAATCCACATCATCAACATTTGTATTTGTTTTATTTATCAATCTGCGAACGGCTTTTTCTGCCATATAAGAAGTTCCCAATCCGCGTTCTCGTAAAATATGACGTTCCTTAATTCCAATGCGAGTCATTATCCACTCATCGGAAGTATCTATCATTTTCATAAGTTCTTCATTTGTTAAAACGTATTCGGGAACGTAACCTGCAATACCTGTAATTGCTGCCGTAATTTTATTCATTGGATTTAAAATTTAATGATTTTTTGATTTTGTCAATCAGGTCAACACGTACAACAGATTCTGCCTGCAAAATCATGTTTTTTATTGCCAAAGGCGTTGATGCTCCGTGTCCTATAATAATGGGTGCATTAGCGCCAAGTACTGGAGTACCTCCGTAAAGTTCATAGTTGAATCTGTCGAAAAAATCGTTTTTAATATTAAGTTTTTTTGATATTCTGTAATTTGCTTCAGCCTGTTTGAGTATTATGTTTCCGGTGAAGCCATCACAAATAATGACATCGGCTTTTTCTCCTGTAAAAAGTTCATGTCCTTCTACATTGCCGATAAAATTAAATCGTCCATCTGCTTTCATAAGTTCGTAGGCTGCTTTGGTGAGCAAACTGCCTTTTTCTTCTTCTTCGCCTACGTTTACAAGCCCTACGCGCGGATTGTCGTAGCCGAGAATTTCTTTTGCATAAGTAGAACCGAGCAAGGCGTATTGCAAAAGATTATCGGGTTTGCAATCAACATTTAAGCCGACATCTGCAATAATGGCAGTTTTTCCATTCAGCAGAGGTGCGTTGCTTGATATGCATGGTCGCAATATGCCTTCTATAAATTTAACCGTATATACAGCTCCGACCATCATTGCGCCTGTGCTTCCTGCGCTTGCTATGCTATCAATTTTTTTATCGGCAAGATATTCAAATCCTACCGTTATGCTCGAATCGTTTTTTTGGCTGAATGCTTTTGCAGGATGATCGTCCATACCGATAACTTCTGTTGTGTTTATTATTTCGAAATTATCGGCGGGGAAATTATTTTCTTTACATATTTTAATTATATTTTCTTCATTACCAAAAAGCACAAGTTGTGTATTTTTGTGCAAGCAATGATACGCATCGATAGCTCCTTTTACTACGTTCACAGGAGCAAAGTCGCCGCCCATTGCATCTATACCTACTTTCATACGCAATAATATTTGTTAGACTTTAAAAACCAAATCATTGTGAGTAAAATATACATAATAATATTTCACTCGTACTTTTCAATTTCAAAATCTTATATTATGCCGATACATTTTTGTCGATAATTAAACGACCTCTGTAAAATCCACATTCGGGACATACGCGATGATAGAGAACTGCCGCTCCGCAATTCGAACAGTTTGCCAGTGTTGGCAATACCGCTTTGTAGTGTGTTCTTCTTTTATCTCTTCTTTGTTTTGATATTCGATGTTTTGGATGTGCCATATCAATATAATTTTAATTTGTTAATATTTTATTTCTTCTTAATTAATATTACTTTACTATCATTTTATTTAATATGTTTATCATTTCTTCATTACACTGGCTTTCGTCTGAATGTAATTTTTGAATAGGTAAACTTATACATATACTGTCATAAATATACTGAGCAAATTTTATTGTATCATCTCCGCGGTTTAAGTAAATTATTTCATCGTTCATATCTGTATTATTATCAGATTCTCCATATTTGACCAACAGCGTACCTTCAAATTTAACATCAATGCTAACATCGTCTAAACATCTGTCGCAAACAGTAACAACTTTGCCGTTTATTGTAATTTTTGCTATCATTGAAGCGCTCATGCGATTCAATTCAACGTTTACCGACAACTTGCCTTGTTTTATTTCCGAATAAGCAAACTGTTCAAAGAACTTATCGTCAATTTCGAATATAAAATCATGTTTTCCGATAGATAAACCACTGAAAATCACATTATATTTACTCAAGTAATTCATCTTTTTCAATCTAAAACAGCACAAAGGTAATAAAAAAACCGTATTACACTTGAACTTTGTAAAAATTTTAACTTCGGTTCAAATAATATCATTGAGCATCGGGCGGAACTGTGCGCTGTTTTGTGTATGGTAATTTCTTTCATTTTGCCTGTAGTTTTTGATTTCTTTTTACCTGTTTATTGGGAGCAAAGATACAAAATCATACATTATCTTCTAAATATTTCGGCTCTTATTTTATTATATATCAATAATCTGTAAATTATAAAAATCTATTTAGGCGTAACATTGAGCAATCATTATTTTTTATCTGGCAAATTCAGTTCTTCCGCTTTTTTTTGCATGAACTCGTATGCCTCGTTATAGTTATTTTTTATAATTCCATCCAATATTGCGTCTTTTATTGCATTTTTAATTATACCAACTTCACGGCAAGGATGCAATCCGTAGGTTTCCATAATCAGTTCGCCTGATATTGGCGGTTGAAAATTTCTGATTTTGTCTTTCTCTTCAATCTCTTTAAGTTTGGTACGAACAAGTTGGAAATTTGCAAGATGGCGTTTTTGAGTTTGTTCGTTTTTAGAAGTTATATCGGCTTCGCAAAGCAGCATCAAGTCGTCGATATCGTCTCCTGCATCGAACAGCAACCTGCGAACAGCCGAATCTGTAACTTCATCAAGCGACAGCACAACAGGACGCAAATGCAATAAAACAAGTTTTTGTACATATTTCATCGTTTCGTTCATCGGTAATCGCAATTTTGCAAAGACTGACGGTATCATTTTACTTCCCACATATTCATGCCCGTGAAAAGTCCAGCCATGTTCGGAATCATAGCGTTTTGTTATATATTTTGCAATATCGTGCAGCAGGGCAGCCCAGCGCAGCCAAACATTATTTGTTGTTTTACAAATATTGTCAACAACTTCGAGCGTATGGAAAAAATTATCTTTATGATGTTTTCCATCAACCGTTTGAACGCCTTTCAGGTCTGCAAGCTGAGGCAAAATAATGCTGAGTATGCCGGTTTGATCAAGCAATTTAAATCCTGTTGATGGTTTCGGCGACTGCAATATTTTAGTCAGTTCGCAACTTATTCGCTCCATTGACACTATTTTAAGGCGATGTTTATTGTTGCATATTGCTTTCAAGGCGATGTCATCTATTTTGAATTGCAACTGAGTGGCAAAGCGTATTGCACGCATCATTCGCAACGGATCGTCAGAAAAAGTAACATCAGGATTAAGAGGCGTGCGAATGATTTTATCGTGCAAATCCTGTATTCCGCCAAACGGATCAATCAACATGCCGAAATCTTCTTCATTTAAACTGATAGCCAGTGCATTGATTGTAAAATCACGGCGATTTTGGTCATCTTCAAGAGTGCCGTTTTCAACAACAGGTTTACGCGAATCACGGTCGTAAGATTCTTTACGTGCGCCAACAAATTCAAGTTCAGTTTCTTTGTAATGCAGCATTGCCGTGCCAAAATTTTTGAAAACGGAAACTTTTTTGATACCTGTTTTTTGAGCTACTTTTTTAGCAATATCTATACCGCTTCCTTCAACAACAATGTCAATATCGTTAGACTGTCGCTGCAAAAAATAATCGCGGACAAAGCCGCCTATAACGAAAATGCGCCGCCGTTCACTTTTTGCAACTTCGGCAATTATGCTGAATATCTTTTTATCCAACGGATTTTTACGCTCTACCATAATTATTTATTTCGGACAATTAGTAAAAAAAATAAAATATTTACAATAAATTCGCACAAAAGTAGTAATTTTGTTCAAAAATAAAATTTTTATAATATGAAAATAAAAAAAACAGGCGTATCTCTTCCTGCAATTCACGAAATGGGAAGAAAAATACAGCAATTGAGCATAGAAACAGGACAGGAATATTTATTTTTACAGCGCGGAATCAATTCGGTTGTGAATATTGATTTGAGCGAAGTTGTACAAAATATAGATTTCAACAGCAAAGAAATACAGACATATCCGCCAAGTCAGGGTCGAGCCGAATTGCGCGAAGCGATAAATAATGAATATTTTGGAGGAAAAAGCGATATTTCTTGCATTTCGATTTGCGGCGGCGGAATGCCCGGCATTGACAATGCCTTCCAAATTGTGGATGTACATAAAATTTATCTTCCTGTTTATCATTGGGGAAATTATCACAACGTAATGAAAATACGCAATATTGAATATGATGAATATGATTCGTTTGACAATTTGAACAGAATACTCCCCGAACTCAAAGATTGTGCTGTATTGCTGGGCGACCCGGGAAATCCTTTCGGCAACAAGTATGATGATGAGGAAATATTTGCCATGATAAAAAAACTTGACGATAACGGAACTGCAGTTTTTTATGACAGCCCGTACAGGCGCGTTTTCTACGACAAAAACGATAATTTTTATATTCGCCTTTTGGATATTGATAATCTTGTGATACTTGACAGTTTCAGCAAATCGCTGGGGCTTAGCGGGCAACGACTGGGATTTGTTCACAGCAAAAGCAACGAATTTAATCACGAAATGGCTGTTCGCCTCGCTTTTGCAACAAATGGAACAAATGCTTTTGCACAAATACTTGTTGAAAATTTACTTACTACGGAAATCGGCAAAAAAGCAGTAAACAATTTTAAAACAAAAACCGTAACCGAAATAACAAAAAACATAAAGTATCTTAAAGAATCGGGCTTTATTGCAAATGAATTTTATCATGAATCTGAACCAACAGGAATTTTTGCAATTGTAAATATCAGTGAAGATGAACTGCTTGCAAACAGAATAGGCAGCGTATCGCTATCAAAATTTACATTATCGCGCAAAAATGAATCTGCAAAATATTCACGAGTCTGCGTTTCAATTGACCACGAAAAATTTGTGGAATTTTTTAAAAATATAAAAACAAAAAGATAAAACTATTCAAAATTCATTGAATCATTGACACTGAAAATTTTATAAAATTGCGTATTACTTTCAAAAATTTGTTTTCTGCAAATTATAAATATAAACCGCTCTGAAAAGGGCATAAAAACAAAATAATATGGGAAAAATGAAAAATTGGTGGAAATACAGCGGCATATTGCTGATTGCCACAGGTATAATTCACTCTATTGTCGGGCTTGTAATGGGCTGCGATGTTTATTGGGAAATTCTGAAATCAGGCTTTGTCAATGCCATTGAACCTCATTTTGCGGTAGATTTTGCTGCCTTTTGGTTTTTCATTTGCGGAATAATTTTGATTATTTTTGGACAGACTTTGCATTATTACATTCGTAAAACAAAGCAACCGGCGCCGTTATTGTCAGGTTATTGGATGCTTGCGCTTTCCATTTTCGGCTGTATAGCCATGCCGTTATCGGGTATCTGGCTGTTTATTCCGCAAGCATTATTAATTATTTTTGCAAAAAGAATAAAGTAATGAACTACGAAATCCACATAAATCTCATAACACAAATATCGGTTATTGCATGTAGCGCTTGAAAAATATCAATATTAACCATTAAAAAAATCAAAATGCAGTCAAGAATAGAAGAAGACCAAAAATGGGTTAAGCAGGTTTTAAATGGCAACACAAAAGCATACGCAAAATTGTTTACCCGATATAAGAACGCAATACATTTTTTGACGATGAAAATGGTTGTAAATAAAAGCGATGCCGAAGACTTAACATACGAAACTTTCGACAAGGCATTTAGCAATATCGAACAGTATAATTTTAAATTTGCATTCAGCACATGGCTGTTTCGCATCGCCGAAAATACCTGTATTGATTTTTTGCGCAAGCGCAAAAACAATCATATTACCATCGAAAACAGCAATGATGACAATCAGGAATTTGTAATTGGCGAAGATGTTATTCAATCCACCGTTTTGAATCCCGAAGAAACGATGATTCGCGAACAGCAAATAATATTTATGCAAAATTTACTTGAACAGATTAAACCTAAATACAAAATTCTTATTGAATTGCGTTACTTCAAAGATTACTCATACGAAGAAATAGCCACAGAACTGAATATGCCTATCGGAACGGTAAAAACTTTACTGCATCGGGCAAAATTAGAACTCGGTAAATTAATAATACAATAAATAATACAAACAGATGAATGAAATTTTAAAATATTTTACGAAACTAACCGAAAATCAACTGTCGCAATTAGCGCAGCTTGGCGACCTGTACGGATTTTGGAACGCACAGATAAACCTTATATCCAGAAAAGACATAGCAAATATTTATAAACATCATATTTTACATTCGCTTGCAATCGCAAAAATAATTTCGTTTGCTGCAAATACAAAAGTGCTTGATGTTGGCACGGGCGGCGGGTTTCCGGGCATTCCGCTTGCAATAATGTTTCCTGATACTCAATTTACTCTGGTAGATTCTATAAACAAAAAAATTAAAGCCGTGAATGAGATTGCCGAAAGCCTGAAATTGAAAAATGTATGTGCAATGCAAATTCGAGCCGAAGAATTAAAACAAAAATTCGATTTTGTTGTAAGCAGGGCGGTTACTGATTTGCAAACTTTTATTTCGTGGATTTGGAACAGAATAAATCCCAACGGCAACAATGCTTTGCCTAACGGCATTATCTACCTCAAAGGAGGCGATTTAAACAACGAATTGAAATCTGTAAAAATATCAAAACGACAAATTGTAGTTTATGAAATAAATGATTTCTTTAACGATGATTTTTTTGAAACAAAACGGATAATTTATATTCAAAGGTGAAATCATCATCGCATTATGTGATAAAAAATAAATAAGGTATAACAAATAAACCTGAAAAAATCAGTGAAAGTGATAAAAACATAAAATTCTGGATTGCTTCGTCGCTACGCTCCTCGCAATGACGAACCAACCACGCAGCGCGTCATTGCGAGCGTAGCGAAGCAACCGAAGCTCGGCGTGAGCCAATCCAGAAAAGTGAAAGAAATAAGGTGAAAATTAGGTTTTATCATCACTTGTCTACATTAAGAATTGTTACATTTTATTTATTTTTCATCCCTATAATATTTTTGCATTTGCAAGTGCAGGATGTTTTTTATCTTTTTCGGAAAGAATAATATCCTGTTCGGGTATCTTCCAATCTATGCCTATCGTTGCATCGTTCCAGATGATTGCGCCTTCATTTTGCGGCGAATAATAATTGTCGCATTTATATTGAAATATAGTTTCGGCGCTTAATACCGCAAAACCGTGAGCAAAGCCACGCGGGATAAACAACTGCAAATGATTTTCTTCGCTAAGTTCTACCGCCGCATATTGACCGAATGTGGGCGAATCTTTTCTAATATCAACGGCAACATCCAAAACTCTGCCTTTGATTACACGTACAAGTTTGGCTTGAGCAAAAGGCGGCAGCTGATAATGCAAACCGCGCAAAACGCCGTATGAAGACATGGATTCGTTATCCTGTACAAACACAGTTTTACAAACTTTATGTTCAAAATCTTTTTGCACAAACGACTCAAAAAAATAGCCGCGCGAATCAACCCGAACATTAGGTTTTACTATTAAAACACCTTCAATGTCTGTTTGTATTATTTCCATTATTTTTGCGATTTTGATTCATTAGCGATTTTCAACAAATACTGCCCGTACTGATTTTTAATCATTGGCTGAGCATTTGCAATCAACTTTTCTTTTGTAATCCATCCATTTGAATATGCAATACCTTCGATACATGCTATTTTCAATCCCTGACGTTTTTCAAGCACTTCTACAAAAATGGACGCTTCGGCAAGCGAATCGTGAGTACCTGTATCCAGCCATGCAAAGCCGCGCCCCAACAGTCGAACTCTTAATTCCTTGTTCTTCAAAAATTCCTGATTTACTGTTGTAATTTCCAATTCGCCGCGTGCCGATGGCTTCACGTTTTTTGCAATTTCAACAACTTTGTTAGGATAAAAATATAATCCTACAACGGCATAACTTGATTTGGGATGGAGAGGCTTTTCTTCGATGCTGATTACATTTTCACTGTCATCAAATTCAACAACTCCATAACGTTCAGGGTCATCTACATAATAGCCGAAAA
Source organism: Prevotellaceae bacterium (assembly GCA_031276235.1). Lineage (GTDB taxonomy): Bacteria > Bacteroidota > Bacteroidia > Bacteroidales > UBA932 > JAIRKV01. The sequence goes on from JAISNL010000051.1 coordinate 34,008, forward strand.
CAGTGGCTTTTGCTTCATGTTCGGCTGTGCGTACCGCTTCTTTAAGCATTGCCGAAAAGCCTGTTCCCTGAAAAATATTATCTCCCAAAACAAGACACACAGAATCATCTCCCACAAATTTTTCTCCTATAATAAATGCCTGCGCCAGACCGTCAGGCGAAGGCTGTTCCGCATATTCAAACGTAACTCCACAATCCGAACCATCGCCAAGCAAGCGCCTGAAGCCGGGCAAATCCTGAGGAGTCGATATTATCAGTATTTCGCGTATTCCTGCCAGCATTAAAACCGAAACAGGATAATAAATCATCGGTTTGTCATATATTGGCAACATTTGTTTTGATATGCCTTTTGTAATCGGATACAGACGGCTGCCGGAGCCTCCCGCTAAAACAATTCCTTTCATAATTATTGACTATTTTAAATAAAACATAAATCATACGAACTGCAAATATAGTGATAAAAAATAAATAAGGTATAACAAATAAACCTGAAAAAATCAGTTGACAGTGATAAAAACATAAAATTCTGGGTTGCTTCGTCGCTACGCTCCTCGCAATGACGAATCAACCACGCAGCGCGTCATTGCGAGCGTAGCGAAGCAACCGAAGCTCGGCGTGAGCCAATCCAGAAAAGTGAAAATTAGGTTTTATCATCGCTTGTTAAACGCTATGAGTTGTTATATTCTATTTATTTTTCATCCCCATATTTTTCTAAATGCAGATTCATCTGCGTCCGAAATAATTAATAAAAGAAAATGAAAGAAGTAGAGACAGCGGAAAATTTAGATGAAGTCCGTGAAAATATTGACCGAATTGATAGACAAATTGTCCAACTGATAGCAGAGCGCGGCGCATTTGTACGGCAGGCTTCCAATTTCAGAAGGAAGGCAGTCGCGAAGTGCGCAGAACCGTAAAGCACGCCGGTTACTCGTTGAAAATATTCCCCTAAAAACGACTGCGAAAAGAATAGCTGTTACGTCTGTCGGCAAATAAGACGCCTCCCATGCGAGCCGTACAGCAAAGAAAAAAGAGCCGCAGGGAAAAACAACCGCTGCGGTTTTTGCTTTACCTTTGCAGCGGAATTTTATTAAAAAATGACATGAAAACAATGATTTGTTTAGTAGCGTCAGCCATTGCCCTAAGTGGCGTGGCACAGGCGCAAAGCAAAGAAAATAAGGGAAAAATCCTTGTACCGTTCTGCACTTCCGGCAGCAGCGGTATCGGTTCGAGCGACGCCGATTTGCATAGCTTGGCGGCGCAGGCGATGTGGAAACAAGGGAGACGATTTGGCGGAAATGAATCAAAAGAAAATGTTACGAATTGGGTTAAAAGTCTTGATTTGAAGCCCGCTCAAAGTAATAACAATTAATACAAAAAAGATATGAAACGTAATATAATTGGCATATTTAGGCAAGCGTTCAGTCGAAAGACGATTTTTGCCGCTTTTGTTTTTACTGATTATTGAGTTTTATTGTCCGGTAGTTTTTCGGCGACATGCCCGCGTGTCGC
>JAISNL010000081.1 GCA_031276235.1 Prevotellaceae bacterium
ACGCGCTTTGGGGCGGCGGAGCATTAGCCCCGACTACGGCTTTCGACGAACTGGATAAACTGATTTTCTGTAAAATCTGGGACGAACGATGGGACGAAAACAATCCCAAATCAAAAGGTGAACCGTATAATTTTCAGATTATTTATTATCCCGAAGATAAAGAAGACCGAAATAATCTGAAAGCTAAAACCGAACTCGAACAACGGGTAAGAGCTTTGTACGAAGAAGGACGCAAAAAAGACCCCGAAGTGTTTAAAGACGATATAAAATTAGACAAGCATAAAATCTTTACCGTCGTTCAGTATTTGCAGGATATTCATTTGTCCAATACCGATTTGGACGCGAAAGGATTGGCGTTCCAAAGTTTCATGGGCGAGTTTTTTCGCGGTGACTTCGGACAGTTTTTCACTCCCAATGCCATTGTTCAATTCATTGTAAAAGCGATTGGCGTTAAGAAAAAGTATAAAGTGCTGGATACTTCGTGCGGAAGCGGAGGTTTCCTGCTCCATGCCCTTAAAGAAATTCGCGAAGAAGCCGACGAACTGTACAGTGAGAAAAATACGAAATGGTTTAACTACTGGCACGATTTCGCCGAAAAACAATTGTTCGGAATTGAAATAAACGAGCAAATTTCACGCGTCTCAAAGATGAACATGATTATCCACGACGACGGTCATACGAATGTGATTACTAACGACGGACTGAAAAACAGTCGCTTTATTGAAATCGAAAACCGTAATCTGCACTTTCAGGACGGAACATTTGATTTGATAATGACCAATCCACCGTTCGGCTCGACTATTAAAGCCGACGAAGTGAGTTATTATAAGGAATATGAATTGTTTGAAAAGAATCTTGGCATTACGGAACTGAAAGACCGCATTGCCGACGACAATAATAAAAACAAGTGGCGACTCTCGCAGAGTACGGAAATTCTGTTTTTGGAACGTTGTTATAGGTATTTGAAAGAAGGCGGTTATTTGGCAATCGTTATTCCCGACGGCATATTGACCAATTCCACGAGCCAATACGTTCGCGACTGGCTGATAGAAAAATTCAGAATTATTTCCGTTGTTTCTTTGCCGCAGCATACCTTTTCGCACGTTGGCGCCGGTGTGAAATCTTCTATCCTGTTCTTGAAAAAACACCCCGAAACGCTCACCCGACAACTGGAAACTGTACTAAACGACGTGAAAGCGAAAGTAAAAGCCGCAAAAGGATTGGACAAAGACGCCAAAGAAGAACGGATTTTGGAGTTGTATAAGGAAAAGATGACGCAATATATCAAAGACTATCAAGTAAAAATGTTTGAAATCGAAAATGTAGGTTATGATGCAACAGGAAAGAAAATAGGTGGAAATGAATTATTGGATGTAGCAAATCGTATCCAGAAATTTATGAGTGAGGAGAATTTATAAAATGAAAGAAAATAATATCAATATTTCCGCAATGTTGCATGGACGATTTGATTTTGCAATCAATTTGTATAACCAAACAATAAATCATTTTAGATTTCCAACTTATAAACTGTCTGATTTGCTTTTAACGAATCCTCAATATGGAGCAAATGAATCAGGAATAGAACGAAAATCTTGTGCAGAACCAAGATATATAAGGATTACAGATATAGATGAATTTGGAATCTTAAACTCAGCAATTGGGGTAACGGCGGCTAATATTGAGGAAAAATATTTTTTGGAGAACAACGATATTATTATAGCAAGAAGTGGTGCAACTGTTGGCAAATCATATATTCACAAAAAAGATAAGTTTGATTATATCTGCTTTTTTGCAGGATACATGATTCGATTTAAAGTTAATCCTGAATTAATTTTGCCTGATTTCTTATTTATCTATACGCAATTAAATCCTTATAAACAATGGATATCTGCGATTCAGAGAACAACAGGACAACCAAATATCAATGCGGAAGAATATAAATCCTTGAAAATTCCTTTGCCACCCAAAGAGATTCAACAACAAATCGTTGACCTGTACAATCATGCTGTCAAAGAAAAACAGGCAAAAGAACAGGAAGCAAAAGCATTATTGGACAGTATTGATAATTACTTGTTGAAAGAGTTGTGGATTGAACTGCCGGAAAATATAAGGAATGAAAGATATTTTGAGGTAAATGTGGCGGAGTTAATTGGGGGACGGTATGACACGATTTATTATAAGGATGTATATAGAAGAACATTATATGTTACGGAAAAATTCAAAACAAAACTTGGGAATTATATAACCACCATTAATTATGGTGCAAGCGTTTCAAATTCTTATGTGGAATGTGGAATACCATTTTTGAGGATAAAAGATTTATTGCCTAATGAAATTAAAAAAAATGACATAGTCTTTTTACCGGAAGAAATGAAAGAACAGTTGCTAACAAGCCTTGTGAAGAAAGATGATTTTCTTATATCAAGAAGTGGAACTATTGGAGTTACTGCGATTGTCGATGAGGAATTTGATAATTATGCTTTCGGTTCATTTATGATTCGTTTTTCAACTAAAAATATCGACAGGGATTTTCTCTCATATTATATCAATTCAACAATAGGAAAATTGTATTTTGAACGTAATAAGATTGGGGCAATTCAGGGAAATATTACTATCCCTACAATTAAAAATTTACCTATTCCGGATATTTCAATTGAAAAACAAAGTAAAATATCTAAATATATTCAATCTGTCCAAACTAAAGCCAAACAGTTGCAACAAGAGGCAATGGATACTTTGGAAAAGGCGAAGAGAGAAGTGGAGAGAATGATAGAGAATGGATAGGAATAATATATAAATCCCGCTCTTTAAAAACCATCGTCAATTAAGTTACGCTTCCTGCGAACAGATTCCCCATTCCCCTTTCAAGCAATGCACTCCTCAACCACAAAATTCCTCTCCCGCACAGGCAAACAGCGCAAATTGACCTCCTCGGAGCATTGCGTGAATACCGCAGTGCGGTTGTCGAGCAGAATTTTTCTATCGGCGATAGCAATTTTCCTGTCCCTGACAGCAATGTTCCTGTCGGCAACCTCGAACTTGCGCCAAAAATCATCGAATTTTGCAGTCAGCAATAGCAATATTCCAGTCAATGATAGCAATATTCCTATTAAAGATAGAAAATTAGAGCAAAAAAATGAAAAATATTGCGGTCGCCAACAGGAACATTCCTATTATTAACAGGAAAATTGCTGTTGAGAACAGCAATATTGCAGTCAAAAACAGAACCGTCGAAGTCGGCGACAGCAATATTGCCGTTGGCAACAGAAACATTGCGGTCGCAGACGGGAATATTCATTAATGCAACTTCTAACAACGCTATGCCTGACAGTAATAATTTGCATTTTCATCTCTTATACATTCCATTGTTCAAATTCTAAATTAACAAATGGCAATACAGCCTTTCTCTAAAACACAAATATTAGCAAGTCAAAAAAATACGGCGTCCGGTAACAATATGTTGAAAACTGTCGGATAAATTTGAGTTGCAGGCAATATTTTATTTGTATATTCGCATTCCCAATCCGCGCTTGGCTGGAAGCAAACAGAAAATATTTTAATATATATAAATGACAGATTTTACACATTTACACGTTCATACGGAATATTCGATACTCGATGGCATGTCGAAAATTCCAGCATTAGTCGATAAGGCGATACAGGATGGAATGAACGCCATTGCCATAACCGATCATGGAAACATGTTCGGCATAAAAGAATTTGCAGATTATGTAAAAAACAAAAACAAGCAGTTGCCCGCCGACAGGCAATTTAAAGCCGTCATTGGCGTTGAGGCTTATTGCGCGCGCCGCACGCTTTATGATAAAGATAAGAATTTGAAAAGAATCAATCCTGCAACAGGAAAAGAGCAAATGATAGACCAAAGCGGATATCATTTGATTTTGCTGGCGAAAAATAAAAAAGGATATGAAAACCTTTGCAAACTTGTTTCCATCTCGTGGATAGACGGCGAATATTATCGTCCGCGTATCGACAAAAACGTTCTTGAAAAATATCGCGAAGGATTGATAGTATGTTCGGCATGTCTCGGAGGCGAAATACCTCAACTTATTATGAGCGGCGATATTGATGCCGCCGAAAAATCAATAATGTGGTTTAAAAACCTTTTTGGAGATGATTATTATCTTGAACTGCAACGCCACAAAACAAATCGCAAAAATGCCGATACTCTTACTTACGAAAAACAGAAAGCAGTAAACGTTGAAATTATAAAACTTGCCGAAAAATGCGATGTTAAAATTATTGCGTCAAACGATGTGCATTTTGTAAACGAAGATGATGCGGATGCTCACGAATATCTGATTTGCCTCAATACAAACTCATATCTGACGGATCAAAACCGACTTAGATATACAAAGCAGGAATGGCTGAAATCGCCCGATGAAATGGAAAAACTGTTTTCTGACATTCCCGAAGCGCTGTACAACACCCGCGAAATAGTTGAAAAAGTAGAATCGTACAGCATAGACTCGGCTGCAATAATGCCAATTTTTCCTATTCCCGAAGAATTTGGCAACGAAGAAGATTACAAAAAAAAGTACAGCCATGAAGATTTGATTTCCGAATTTGAAGCCGACGAATCAAACAAAGGCAGAATTGAAAAACTTGGAGGGTTCGACAAGGTTTATCGCATCAAACTTGAAGCCGACTATCTCCGCAAACTGACGCTTGAAGGCGCAAACGAACGCTACAGCGGCAACATTGCCGAAGATGTTATGGAGCGTATAGATTTTGAACTTGACGTAATAAAAACGATGGGATTTCCCGGATATTTTTTAATAGTGCAGGATTTTATACAAGCCGCTCGCGACATGAACGTTTCGGTTGGACCCGGTCGCGGTTCGGCGGCAGGCTCTGTTGTTTCGTATTGCCTGAAAATTACCGATATAAATCCAATGGAATACGATTTGCTCTTTGAACGGTTTTTGAATCCTGACAGAATTTCGCTTCCCGATATTGATATTGACTTTGACGATGACGGACGCGCAAAAGTGCTGAAATGGGTAACTGAAAAATATGGCAAGGAAAAAGTTGCACATATCATTACTTACGGAACAATGGCAACCAAATCAAGCATAAAAGATGTTGCCCGCGTACAGCAACTGCCTCTGGAACAAGCCGAACAGCTTACAAAAATGATTCCCGACCGCTTTACCGAAGACAAAGACGGCAAAACGCCGAAAATAAACATCAAAAACTGTATCGAATTTATTCCCGAATTCAAAAAAATAGTAGAATCGGGAAACGAAGACATAGCAAACGTTTTGCGCTTTGCCGAAAAACTGGAAGGCACAGTTCGACAGACAGGCGTTCACGCCTGCGGCGTTATCATTGGCGCAGATGAACTTACTAAATTCGTGCCGCTGTCAACGGCAAAAGACAAAAGTTTGGGCGAAGATGTTATTGTTACACAGTACGAAGGCTCTGTTATCGAAAATATAGGATTGATAAAAATGGACTTCCTCGGATTGAAAACACTGTCTATAATAAGGGAAACATTGTCGAATATTAAAAAAACCAAAGGTTTGGATATTGACATTGACAATATTCCTCTCGACGATAAAGATACCTACAAACTTTTCAGCAACGGACAAACCATAGGCACGTTTCAATTTGAATCGCCCGGAATGCAAAAATATCTGCGCGAACTGAAACCTACAAAATTTGAAGACTTAATAGCAATGAACGCCCTGTACCGTCCGGGACCAATGCAGTATATACCAAGTTTTATAAACAGAAAACACGGACGCGAAAAAATAGAATATGATTTCCCTGTAATGGAAAAACGACTGAAAGATACCTACGGAATTACCGTTTATCAGGAACAGGTCATGTTATTGAGCCGCGACATTGCAGGATTTACTCGAGGAGAATCCGATGAACTGCGAAAAGCCATGGGTAAAAAACTTACAGAAAAAATGGCTTCGCTTCGCGAAAAATTCTTCATTGGAGCCGAAAAAAACGGATTCGGACCCAGAGAAAAATTGGTGAAAATATGGGACGACTGGGCTGAATTTGCAAAATACGCATTCAACAAATCTCATGCTACATGCTATTCAAAAATAGCATATCAAACAGCCTACCTCAAAGCCCATTATCCTGCAGAATTTATGGCAGCCGTGCTTACCAGCAACATATCCGACATCAAGGAAGTGTCGAAATTTATGGAAGAATGTAAATCCATTGGAATAAAAGTTTTGCCGCCCGGCGTCAACGAAAGCGATATGACTTTCACTGTCAACAAAGACGGTAATATACGTTTTGGGCTTGCAGCCGTAAAAGGAGTAGGAGCAACCGCAGCCGAAAATATAATAACAGTCAGGCAATCCGAGCCGTATGCCGATATTTTTGATTTTATTTCGAGAATAAATCTTACGGCAGTAAACAGACGAACAATAGAAAGCCTTGTGCTTTCGGGCGGATTTGATGAATTTACCGAAATCCGCCGTCCTCAATTTTATGCCAAAAACGAAAAAGATGAAGCATTTATAGATGTTCTTATGAAGTACGGCAATCTCGTTCAGCTTGACAGCGCCGGCGGAGCGCTCTCGCTGTTTGGCGATGCGCATAAGGCAAACATAGTTAAACCTGTGATTCCATATACTGAAGACTGGTCGGATATGGAAACTCTTGCCCGCGAAAAAGACTTGATAGGAATTTATTTATCATCGCATCCGCTTGACCCATACAAAATGGAAATAAATCTGTTGTGCAACGTGCAAACAGGCGATTTAACAGATTTGGCTCAATTAAAAAACAAAAAAATATGCTTTGCCGGAATTGTAACCGAATCAAAAGAACTTGTTACAAAAAAGGGAAAACCATTTGGACGCATTACAATAGAAGATTATTCGGGTTCGTATTCGTTTTCGCTGTTCGACAGGGAATGGATTGAAAACAAAAACTATTTTACGCTCAACTATTTTTTGTTTATTCGCGGAATGGTTGCCGAACGCAAAAAATTTGCACGCAAAGATGCAAATGGCAACGAAATAGAAAATAATGATCTTCCCGTGTTTGATATAAAATTTGAAAAAATAATGATGCTGCATGATGTACGCAAAGATTTGATTATGGCATTAGACATAATATTACCTCTCAGTAAAATAGATGCCGCTTTTACAAAAGAATTAAGCAGTCAAATATCTAAAAGCAAAGGGGATAAAAAGCTTTCATTTGTGATTTTCGACGAAATGGAAAACATAAAAATAGAACAGACATCACGTAAATACAAAATAAATATCTCCGATAAACTGCTGGAATATTTAAATGATAATTATATAAATTACAAAATCAACAGCATATAGGGATGAAAAATAAATAAAATGTAACAATTCTTAATGTAGACAAGCGATGATAAAACCTAATTTTCACTTTTCTGGATTGCTTCGCTACGTTCGCAATGACGCGCTACGTGGTTGATTCGTCATTGCGAGGAGCGTAGCGACGAAGCAACCGAAGCTCGGCGTAGCCAATCCAGAATTTTATGTTTTTATCACTGTCAACTGATTTTTTCAGGTTTATTTGTTATACCTTATTTATTTTTTATCATATAATTATTGCTGCTTACTGATACAGGAGTGAATGTTGTTCGTAGAGCGCGGTTAAATAAAAAAACATGTACGGCATCACAATTATCCACACCATTGCCGCCCCAAACTGCCATTTTGTCACAAAAAGCGCGGACATCCTTGCTCCGAGCAAGGATGATGTCAGTAAAAGCGAGGAACAAGGTTCTCCGAGAGCCTCGCGAGGAATGAAATGACGAACCAGCCACGCAGCGCGTCATTGCGAAGGCTTTAGCCTGAAGCAATCCAGAAAAGTGAAACACATAATAAAAATGAAGGGCTGCAAAAAAAACATACAACAAATAACTTTCAACTAAAATAACTACCTTTGCAAAAAAACATTACATACAATGTCAGTAAACAAATTAATACTGGGAGACAACCTCGAAATCCTAAAAACAATAGAGAGCGAAACGATAGATTTAATATATCTCGACCCGCCCTTTTTCAGTAATCGCAATTATGAAGTTATCTGGGGAGACGAAGGCGAAATACGCTCTTTCCAAGACCGCTGGGCTGGCGGTATCGACCATTACATTACTTGGCTCAAAGAGCGGGTAGAACAAATGCACAGAATTTTGAAACCCACAGGCAGTATCTTTTTGCACTGCGACTGGCACGCCGACGCTTATATCAGAGTAGAAATTCTGGATAAAATTTTCGGGTATGAAAATTTTAGAAATCTAATAATTTGGAAAAGAAAAAATAGCATAGGACAATCAAATAAAAAATCCAGACAATTTGGTTATAATATTGATTCTATCTATTTTTATTCAAAAACAAAAAACAATACATTCAATACAATTTTTATGGAAAGTAACTCTGAATATATTGAAAAATTTTTTACTAATAAAGATCCAGATGGTAGAATTTATAGATTAGCAACTTTAACCTCGCCTTCGCCAAGACCAAATTTGACATACGAATATAAAGGACATAAACCGCCAGAAAAAGGGTGGGCTATTTCCTATGAAAAAATGATTGAATGGGATAAAAAAGGAAAAATCTTTATTCCTGATGACACAAATAAACGTATTCAGCGAAAAATTTATTTAGATGAAATACAGGGGCAATTAATTCAAACTCTTTGGGACGATATTAATGTATTATCGCCAAGTTCAAAGGAACGCATTGGTTATCCCACCCAAAAACCCGAAGCCCTTCTTGAACGAATTATAAAATGTGCAAGCAACGAGGGCGACACAGTTCTAGATCCCTTTGTTGGCGGCGGCACAACCGTTGCCGTAGCAGACAAACTGAACAGAAAGTGGATAGGCATAGATCAGTCCGTACAGGCAATAAAAGTTACCGAATTGAGATTGGACAAGCAGCGGGATTTGTTCAGCGCACCATTCAGCGTTCAGTTGCACAAGTACGACTACGACACCTTACGCAACAAAAACGCCTTCGAGTTTGAAGCGTGGATTGTTCAGCAGTTTGGCGGTGCGAGCAATACCCGTCAGCGCAACGACTTGGGATTAGACGGCAAAATGCCCGACAATACGCCCATTCAGGTAAAACGTAGCGATAATATCGGGCGTAACGTGATAGATAATTTCCTCGCGGCAGTGATGAGAAATGACCAGAAACTTTTTGACAAAAACGTAGCAGACAAGAAGCCTGTCGGGTATATTATTGCCTTTTCATTCGGCAGGGGCGCAGTTGAAGAAGTGGCAAGATTGAAATTGAAAAACAATATCATTATCGAACTGGTGAAAGTAGAAGACATTGTGCCTATCGCCAAAAAACCAACCGTCAGTGTAGAAATAAACGAACTGGCACGCGATGCAAAAGGCGTCCGCGAGATAGAATTTGTCGCATCAGGAACGAGCGAAGCAGGCATAGAGTTTTACAGTTGGGATTTTGCATACGATGCCGAGCATGGCTTCAAAGCAGACGTAATGCTCGACAAAGAAGGCAAACAAACAACCAAATTGAAGGCTGGCTTGCATAATATCGCAGTAAAAGTGGTAGATAACGACGGCTTGGAAAGCATAGAAGTCATTAAATTGAAAGTGAACGGCACGGTGGAAAGGAGTTGAGAAGTGAAAAAATAACTTTCAACTGCTTTGAGGACATCATGCAATGCACGACCTTACCGATCTTTTTATATAAATTTGCACTTTCAAAAGAATTTAAAGAATAAAAATTAATACAAAATTACATGAAAAATTTAATGTTAATACTCGCAGCATGGATGTTAGCCATTATATGCACAAGTTGCCAGAAGGAAGATGACCCTGCTTCAGGGTTTAAAATCGAAGGTCTTACGTTTGACAATTATCCCAAAACGGACGGCTCGACTTCTACGCAACCTCTGAAGATGTTGGTTGCATGCAAACTGTTAGGCGTTGGATACGAATGGACGCACGCTCCTGCATTCAGCGGTCTTTTGGGAGAACAATGGCTTATGCCCCGTAGGGAAGACATTCCTGCAAATTATCCCGATTTTTTCGACGAACGCATCAAAGTGTCTCAGACTCACGGAGCATTTGTAAACCTGATTGACAGAAAAGTCGATTTGATTATGACTCATCGCACTCTTTCTCCCGACGAAAAAGCATACGCCAGTGAAAAGGGCGTTACGCTGACGGAAACGTCCATAGCTTTAGACGCTTTCGTTTTTATCGTCCATCCCGATAATCCTGTAAAATCATTAACCGCCGATCAAATCAGGGATATATACACGCGGACAGTAACAAACTGGCGGCAAGTAGGCGGCAATGACGAAGATATTAGAGCCTTTGTTCGTCCGTCCAATTCAGGCAGTCAGGAAGTAATGGAAAGTCTTGTGATGAAAGACGCCGAAATAGACGATTCGTTTGAAGCCAGCGAAATTTTATCCATGGCGGGCGTTTTTCCCGAAATTACGCATTTTCCGAACGGTATATGTTACACTTTCGATTATTATAAGGAAAAGATGATGCAAGTGTCGCACGCAGAGATACCGAAACTTGCCGTTAATGGAATTTTTCCCAATGCCGCAACAGTCGCAAACCGAACATATCCTTTTGTTGCAGAAGTTCATCTTGCCATTCGTTCCGATATTGATAAAAATTCCATGGCATACAAACTTTACGAACTGCTGCAAACGGCAGCCGGAAAAAATGTCATCGCCGAAAGCGGATATATTCCAAATTGATTGCCGGTTCATAAAATAAAAGCGATATGATTTTGGAATATTGGCAATATTATAAATTGGATTGAAGAAAACAGTTGAAATGATACGGATTTTTTTGGAAAAAATAATAATGTCAGACGAACAATAAAAATTTATTTTCTGCATTTTTATTGTTGTATTTATTTTTTTATTACCTTTGCAGCCCAAATTTGTGAAAATTTTAAAATTACATAAGATGAAAAAAGAAATACATCCATCGAGTTATCGCGTAGTAGCATTTAAGGATATGTCTAACGAACACGTTTTTTTAACGCGCTCGTCTGTCCACACAAAAGAAACAATCACAGTTGATGGCGTTGAATATCCTTTGTATAAACTTGAAATTTCAAACACATCTCATCCTTTTTATACAGGAAAGATGAAACTTGTGGATACCGCAGGTCGTGTTGATAAATTTATGAACAGATACAAAAACTACGCAAACAGAAGCAAATAAATTTTGCTATCGAAAATAAAATTACCTCGACTTTATTTGCCTGTCGAGGTTTTTTTTTGAAAATTTATAAAAAACTTTGGCACAAGATATGTATCATTGCGGAAATAGTTCTACATTTGATTAAAAATTTAATATACGGCTATTCCGAATTAATAATTAATATTGAGACATTTAATCAATAATAAAATAAATAATAACAGTCGAGGTAAAATACTCTGTTCGATAAACGATGAGATTTTACTGACAAATTGGCTTATATAATCATGGCAATAGACATAAAATTACGACAAATTTTCCTTGAAGGAGACGAAGTTGAAAATGTAAATTACATTCCGCTTTCGGTTGATGAAGCATTTAATAAAATCAACAGAAAAGAATTACCGGAAACATTACCGTTGCTGGTTTTGCGCAATGCTGTACTTTTCCCCGAAATATTGATACCTATTACAGTAGGACGAGAAAAATCAATAAAACTTGTTCGCGAAATCTATTCAGGCTCAAAAATTTTGGGAACAGTAGCTCAATGCGATTCTAAAATCGAAAATCCGACAAAAAACGATCTTAACAAAGTCGGTACGGTTGCACGTATTATAAGAATTTTGGAAATGCCAGACGGCGCAATAACAGCGCTGCTGCAAGGCATAACCCGTTTTGAAATAAAAGATATAATTAATGAAAATCCCTACTTTATAGCAAAGGTAAAATATCTTAACGACGAAAAACCCAAACAGTCAAACGACAATGAAAATTATGATGCAATAATAAGTTCGATAAAAGATATTACGTTGCAAATTATCCGTCAGTCGCCGGTATTGGCAGAAATTACATTTGCAATTAAAAATATTGAAAGCAGAAGTTTTTTGATAAACTATATCGGCTCAAATCCCGATATTACACGCAAAGTAACCGACCAGCAATCGCTGCTTGAAATTGATGACTTAAAAGAAAGAGCATTGAAATTGCTTGAGATATTGCAGAAAGAATTAAGACAAATAGAAATAAAAAACGATATTCAACGCAAGGTTCGCCACGAAATAGACCAGCAGCAGCGCGAATATTTTTTGCATCAGCAAATGAAAACAATTCAGGATGAATTGGGCGGAAATCCTGCCGAACAGGAAATTGCCGAACTGCGCAAACAAGCAAAAACAAAAAAATGGAACGCCGAAACAGCTGAATATTTTGAGAAAGAAACAGCAAAACTTGATCACATGAACCCGGGAATGAGCGAATTTTCGGTTCAACTGAATTATTTGCAACTGTTGCTGGAATTGCCATGGAACGAATATACCGAAGACAGACTGGATATAAGACAAGCTCAAAAAATACTTGATGAAGACCATTATGGACTTGATCAGGTAAAAGACAGAATTTTGGAATATCTTGCCGTAATAAAACTGAAAAACAATTTGAAATCTCCGATAATCTGCCTCTACGGACCTCCGGGAGTAGGAAAAACTTCGCTCGGAAAATCAATTGCACGCGCCATCGGACGGCAGTTCGGCAGAATTTCGCTCGGCGGCTTGCACGACGAAGCCGAAATCCGCGGACATCGAAAAACATACATAGGCGCAATGCCCGGCAGAATTATTCAAACTATAAAACGTTGCAAATCGGCTAACCCTGTGATAATTCTTGACGAAATTGATAAAATCGGAAACGATTTTCACGGCGACCCTGCTTCGGCATTGCTCGAAGTGCTTGACCCTGAACAAAATTCTACGTTTCACGACAATTACATAGACCTTAATTTCGATTTGTCGAAAACAATGTTTATTACAACCGCCAACAACATAAGTACAATAAGTTCAGCTTTGCGCGACCGCATGGAAATGATTCAAATGAGCGGATATCTGGTTGAAGAAAAAGTGGAAATCGCACAGCGGCATCTCATTCCAAAACAGTTGGAACTTCACGGAATAAAAGAAGGAACAATAAAATTTACCAATGATATTATCCAAATCATTATCGAATCATATACAAAAGAATCTGGCGTGCGAACGCTTGACAAACAGATTGCAAAAGTTGCACGATATTATGCAAAACAAATTGCGCTTGAAGAAAAAATAACTGCTAAAATATCAAAACAGAAAATTGCTGAAATACTTGGCGTACCGCGATTTACAAAAGACGAATATCAAGGCAACAATTTCGCAGGCGTAGTTACCGGGCTTGCATGGACAGAACTTGGCGGCGAAATTCTTTTTGTAGAAACAAGCCTGAGTAAAGGCAAGGGCAAACTTACTATTACTGGAAATCTTGGCGATGTGATGAAAGAATCGGCTATGCTTGCTGTAGAATATATAAAATCACACGCCGCGCAACTTGAAATAAGCAGCGATGTTTTCGACAAATGGGATATTCATCTTCATGTTCCAGAAGGAGCAATACCCAAAGACGGACCATCAGCAGGAATAACAATGACCACGGCGCTTGCATCCATTTTTACACAGCGCAAAGTGCGCAAAAATATTGCTATGACAGGCGAAATAACATTACGCGGCAAAGTGCTGTCCGTTGGAGGAATTAAAGAAAAGATACTTGCAGCAAAACGCGCCGGAATAAACGAAATAGTACTGTCGAAAGATAATGAAAAAGATATATCGGAAATAAAACCTGTTTACATCGAAGGTCTTAAATTTCATTATGTTGATACAATATCAGATGTTCTTGATTTTGCATTGCTGAAGGAAAAGGTTAAAAATGCAATAAAAATCGAATAAAATAATAAAGACTGCCCGTTAATCGGCAGTCTTTATTTGTATTGAAATACGCTTCGTTCCTCGCAATGACGTGCTTCGTTTCTGTGGCATTATACAATGTATAACATTATCACATTTATATTAGCGCAAGACAGAAGCCAATACGTTTTCTATTTTTTCATACTCTCAATAATTGCCTGATTGCTGTATGCTTTTCTGCAGACGGAAGCGTCTATTAAATTTGCTCCATGCATTGACTTCCTTTGCAGCGTGTTGTGCGTAACCTGCATACCCGATATTTCGGACAGGGCGATATTAAGCAAGTCGTCGTGTATGTCGCCAAGTTGCTTTTTGGGAAGAATGAAAGTTTCTCGCAAACGATGATTGGGAGCAATGCCTGTTGCAGGAATCAGTTCTCTGTCGCTGTTTGTAAATACTGCTATCAGCGGTTGCATTCCCCATCTGTTGCGCGGATTGTTTTCCTCGTAAAAACTTGCGGATGCATACGACTTGCCAACTGTTGTGTCGCCTACGATGATTATTTTGTCACCCATAATCGGTTTCAGTCCGTTTATAACCATTTCGCTTGCCGATGCCGACCATGTGGATGTTATAAAACACAGTTTCTGCAAATTGTCGCCGATATTATTTATGCTTATATTTGCTATTTGCGACACAAACTTTACGCTTGTATCTGGATAATTATCGTTGTATTCTAATCTGTAAAAAACATCGTTTGTATTCAGCGGGCTTGCAAGCAAACTTGCCAAATTTGTAGCAGAGCCAACAGAACCGCCGGAATTATAACGTAAATCAACAATTACATTATCCACTCCCGCCGATTTGAAATTGCCGAATACAGAATTAAGATATTTGTCGTATGATTTAGAATTGTCGCCCGCATCGCTTGCAAAGAAATTATAAATCAGGTAAGCTATTTTCTTTCCGTTTATTTCGTAAACGGTATCAAGATAAACAGGATTTTCTTCATATCTGGCTTTGGTAATCACAACATCTCTTTCATTGTAAGCATTTATTGTATTGCCATCAAGCACGGCATCGGCAAATGTGATTTTCATTGATGATTTTCGCAATATAGATGAATAATTGCTTTCGGTTATAGACGTGCCATCAACCCGCAAAAATACATTTCCTCGCTTTATTCCCTGCGCTTCGGCATTAGTTCCCGGTTTTACATAAAGCACTTCGCCGAAAACTTTGCTCCTGTCATCTACTAAAAATACATATTCAAAACCCAAATCGCCTGAATTTACGCCGCTCAGGCTTTCAAGCAGGTCAACATAATTTTCCTGTATCCACGAAAATCTGTCGCCATCGAGTTTGCCGTATTTATACAGCAGCGAATAAAAAAAGTTATCAGGATATAATCCTTTATTGGGACTTGCCGGTATATGCTCATTCCAGTAATAGTAGAATTGCATATTTTCCAAAATCCAGTTATTTACATAAGAATCGGTATCTTTGTCTTCGCACGAAATAAAAACCGCCGAGCAAAAAGATATACATGTAACAAGTACGATTCTTTTAATGATATTATTAATATTTACATTCATTTTATTATTTTGTTTTAAGATATTTCGGGCAAATTTATTAATTTTGTGCCAAAATACAAAAAAATATGCCGAAAATTAATGTAAAGAAAGAAGATTTAACATCATATATTTTAATAATTGCAGGCTCGTTTATAATGGCTGTGGGATTTGTGGTATTTGTTTCTCCGTTGAAACTTGCGCCCGGAGGAGTGTACGGTATTGCCATAATTTTGCATCATCATTTCGATTTTCCCATCGGGTTGTCGGGCATTTGTCTTGATCTGCCATTGCTGCTTGTTGGCACGCTGACGCTGGGACCAAAATTCGGGGCTAAAACATTAATCGGAATTATATCGCTGTCGGCTTCCATTTCGATAATGGAATATATTTACAAATACGAACCTCTAATCAATGACCCATCTACGTTTTTTGTACAGGCAGTTTTTGGCGGCGTGATAATAGGAGCAGGGCTGGGAATAATTTTCAAAACCAAAGCAACATCAGGCGGTACGGATATTGTTGCAACAATATTAAAACGCTATACTCATTTGTCAATAGGCTCGGCGCTTATGATTGTTGATTCTGTGATTGTGCTTGTCGCTCTTATTGTGTTCAACGATTGGACTATTCCGCTTTACTCGTGGACAGTGATTTATGTAAGCAGCACCATTGCCGACAAAATTGTGAAAGGATTCAATCCTACTCAAACGGTGCTTATAATTTCCGACAAATATGAGGAAATCTCACGAAAGATTATTGATGATATGGAACGAGGAGCAACGCTTATAAATGCATACGGAGCTTTTTCGGGCAGCGAAAAAAAGATAATCTTCACCAATATAAGCATTCGCGAAGTTGCAAGCATACGCCGATATATACGGCAGATAGATCCTGCGGCTTTTGTTACAGTAATTGACGCAAACGAAGTAATTGGCGATGGATTCAAAAGCATTCACGAAAAATATTGACATCCGTAAAAAATATAAAAAATGAAAATTTCAGGTTTTTCGTATGTACGTAACGGGTTTGATTATGATGTTCCGTTTTTAGAAGCGATCCAATCCATTTTACCTGTTTGCGACGCATTTGTAATTGCCGTCGGAGATTCTAACGACGGTACGCGCGAAGCAATAGCGGCGCTTAATTCTCCAAAAATCAAGATCATCGACACCATTTGGGATATGTCGTTACGAAGAGGAGGTAAAATATTTGCACAACAGTCCAACATAGCCTTGGATAATATATCGGGCGATTGGGCTTTTCATCTTCAAGCCGACGAAGTTATACACGAATCAAATCTTGCTCAAATAGTTGATTATATACACAAATGTCAGGACGACGAACGGGTTGATGGATTATTGTTCCCGTTTTTACATTTTTGGGGAGGATACAATTATATACGAACATCAAGACGTATGCATCGATATGAAATCAGAGTATTTCGTAATAGCAAATACGTTCGCTCATATCGAGATTCGCAGGGTTTCAGAATCTACAAAAGCAAAGATTCGTACGAACAGGAACAGGAAAAAGGAAAGAAACTTAAAGTAATTAAAACAAACATACCAATATATCATTATAATGCAGTGCGTCCGCCACATCGAATGAAATACAAGGCGCAACATTTCGGTTCGTACTATAACGGGGGCGAAATTGTTCAAATAAACGATTCTTCCGACATGTTGCAACGGGTTGACAGGTTGGAATTATTCACAGGACAGCATCCTGAAATAATGCAATGCAAAGTGGAAAATCAGGATTGGGAATTTGTGTTTGACCCATCTAAAGCAGTATGGAAACGAAAAGATAAAATCATGCAGCCTATTGAAGATTTTATAGGTTATCGTTTCGGTGAATATAAGAATTATATAGTTGTATATTAGAGTTGAAAGTTGAGAAATCAGTTGACAGTTGAAAATGCGTGTCATTGCGAGCGTCAGCGAAGCAATCCAGAAAAGCGAAAAGTGAATAGCGAAAAAATAACTTTCAACTGATTCTTCAACTCCTCTATCTTACATCGCACACGCACCGAACCTGTAAGCCAACAGACTTGACCTCATTGGCAACTCTTGGCGTGCTGCGGCTATCGTAATACAGCCAATAAGCGGATTTAATCACATCTGGAGTTTTAGAAGTATCTGGAGTAGAAGTGACTGACCAGTAGCCACCGTACGGAAGTCCACGCTCAACAGGAATTAAGGCTTCGCCATAGCCCCAATTCTTTATTAGCTCCTTTGCGGTAGTATATACCTTTATCAGCAACTTAAAATCATCCACAGTCGGCACACGCCAAGGCGATGGACACATCACCCCGGCAAATTCCTTCACATACGCCCAGTTATAATAATAATACGTTTTACCCAGACTGATCTTGCTGCGGCATTGCGGATCTGTATTACTCTCTTCAAAAATATCCTTGTTGCAGGCAGGAATTTGGATAGCGTCGCTCCATTTTTGGTTGCCAAATGTCCATGTTTTTGTGCTGGCGGCATAAGGCGGGGTGGTTTGAGTATAATCGCGGGAAAGGCTTTGAGCATAACCGCAGTAAACCCCGCAAAGCATAATAATAGTAAAAATCTTTTTCATTAGTATTTAAATTTAATTTGTTATTTAATTATTCATGCTGACAATTTCAGAAATTGTTTTTTAATAAGTTGCAAATTTATATAAAATATCTTTTACGGCAAGCATCTTTGTGATAAAAAATAAATTGTCCTGTCCTGCTGTGGGTTGACTGAATAAATAATAAAAGTGAAACGTATAAAAATAAATAACAAAAATTTAGTATTAACATGTCAACTTTTTTTAGGACGACAGTAACATGTCTACTTTTTAGGACGTGACAGCGGCTTAAGTTTATTTTTTAATGAATAAATCCATGTGTTGTAATTTTTGACTGCTAAGTTTTTTCTATGCATGTTTTAGAGCATAAAATATTAAATTTCATCATAAAGTCTGCGCAATATGCAAAAATCAAATAATCAACAGAATCTATAAATTTTTACTGTGTGGAAATCAATATTATTTGCACAGTATATTTTTTAATTATACCTTTGATAACTAAAATGAATAACAAATAAACATAAAAATATGGCATTAGCAATAAACGAATCAAATTTTAATGAACTTGTTACAAAGTCTGATAAATTAGTTGTACTTGATTTTTGGGCAGAATGGTGCGGACCGTGCAGAGCAATTTCGCCTGTAATAGAAGAACTTGCAAAAGAATATGAAGGCAAGGCTGTTATCGGCAAAATTGATGTTGATTCAAATGCTGCAATTACCGAAAAATACGGAATTCGCAATATTCCAACTATAATTTTCATTAAAAAAGGCGTTGCGCTGGACAAAACAGTCGGCGCTGTTTCTAAATCAACGCTTGTTTCAAAAATAGAATCATTTTTGTAAAATTTTACCTATTCTTATTCTGTGAGCATAACGCAAACAATAGGTGAAAAGGGTGAAATAATTGCACAAAATTATTTGATACAGAACGGATTTGTCATACTTCATACAAATTGGCGATTTGGCAGCAAAGAGTTAGATATTGTGGCAACCAAAAATTCGTGTCTGCATGTTATTGAAGTAAAAACGCGGACATCTCAATTTTGGGAAAATCCGAAAGATGCTGTTGTGCGTCAGAAACAGAAAAATATCATATATGCTACCGAGGCTTATATTTTGAAATTCAATATAAACATGCAAACTCAATTTGATATAATTTCTATTGTTCTGGATGGAGAAAAGTATGAAATAGAATATATTCCAGATGCTTTTTCGCCTGTATTCTGAATCGAAAGATGATAACATCCCTGCAAAATCAACGAATAAAAGATGCAATAACCTTGCATAATAAATCGCGCGAACGGCGAATACAAAACAAATTTACAATCGAAGGCTTGCGCGAAATAAACCTTGCCGCGGCAAACGGATATGACATTGAAACTCTTTTTGTATGCGCAGATTTGGCAATAGCCGACTTTCACGAGGCAAAGCAGCGCATCGAAGTATCGAAAGAAGTATTTGCAAAACTCGCCCTGCGCGAAAATTCTGACGGCTTTTTTGCAATAGCCAATACAAAATTTTTGAGTTTTAACGAAATCCGTTTATCCGAAAATCCATTTATAATAGTTGCCGAATCAATAGAAAAACCCGGTAATCTCGGCGCTATTTTGCGTACGGCAGATGCGGCAAACGTTGATGCCGTAATAGTTTGCGACAGTCTTTGCGATATTTACAATCCAAATGTAATAAGATCAAGCCTTGGATGTTTGTTTACCCGACAGATATTAACATGCACATCGCAGCAATGTTTTGAATTTTTGAAATCAAAAAAAATAACAATCTGTGCCGCCGAACTGAAAGCATCTCAATTTTATCATCAAACAGACATGTCGCAAGCCTGTGCTGTAATTGTTGGAACTGAAGCCGCCGGATTGAGCGACTTTTGGATAAACAATGCGGATGTGCAAATAAAAATCCCAATGCGCGGAGTTATAGATTCGCTGAATGTGTCTGTGTCAGCAGCGATAATCACATTTGAAGCAATGAGGCAACGCAACTTCAAACAGTTTGCTGGCATTAATATTTTGAAATAAATACAATACCTGCTGTTTATAAATCGTAATCGTACCAGTTACTTTTGCCTTTGCCGAAAGCAATTGCAACAGAAAGTCTGTACGTGTTGTCGAGAAGAGTGTTGTGGCTGTCGGTTACAAACAGATATGAAGCCGAAAAGTCCATATTTTTATATTTTATTCCTGCTCCGAAAGTCAGATAAGAATTACTGCTTATCTGTTTTGATTCGTTATGGTAACCGGCGCGAATGTATATTTGATTTTTATACGAATATTCCGCTCCAAGTATCCATATTATTTTTGACAAATCGCTTGTAATTCCGTGTACGGCAGCCGTCAGTACCGATGAATTGCCGTATTTGCTGTCGGTTGGCACTATTGATTTGTAAAATTCGACTGTGGGCGACAAAAAATGAACATCGTCGAAATTAAATGTTATGCGAGTTCCGAATTTAATGTGCATCGGCAAAAAATAATCCATGCTGTCCGAAACATTTACCTTTGTTCCGAGATTTGAAATTGTTGCGCCAAAAGCCCATTCCGACTTTGGCGCAAATGAAAAATCAACATGTTTCTGATAAAAAAATGCAATATCGGCGGCAAAATTTGATGTGTGTTCTGTTGCTGGCACAGTATTGTGTATTGTTATTTTTGTAGAATTTATATATCTGAAAGTTATTGCTCCCGATATGTTTTTGCCCAGCCGCCGCGCATACGAAACATCAAATGCAAATTCATTGGGACGCGCTGTTTGCAAAAATTCGTAATTACCTGTATAAAAATCAATTTTTCCAAGCGAAAAAAATCTTAATGAAGCGCTGACGGATTCGTTGTCGCCGTATTTATAGAAACCGGATAAATACGTTATGTAAATGTCGCTTGTTGCCGTTTTCAGCCATGGAGTATATGACAGTGCAATGCCTCCGTTATGCTGTGAAAAAATGTATTTTGCGGCGTTCCAGTGTTGAGAGTTTGCGTCTGCCGATGTTGCTACGCCGGCATCTCCAAGCGATGCAGAACGCGCATCCGGCGCAATGGTAAGCGCGTTAAGCGCAGGCAGTAAATCCTGCGCTGGCATTTGCGCAGGCAGTATAGCCGCTGCCAATATGAATATGATATGTATTATTTTCGGCTTCATAATAAAACTATTTTAAATACAAATATATCATCTTTTTACTGATATTTTTTAATTTCATCAAGCGTAACGAGTTTGTTTACTATTGCAAAAATTGTTAATCCTGCTGTGCTGTGAATCTGCAGTTTTGATGTTATGTTTCGCCGATGGCTTATAACGGTGTGAGTCGATAAGCACAGCGTATCTGCAATTTGCTTGTTGGTCATTCCTTTTATCACGCACACTGTTATTTCTTTTTCGCGTACGGTAAGCGATTCGCTGTTGCCTGCAGAATCTGTTTGCGTTATCAGACTGTTTATTTTTTCTTTGATTTGTTCTGTGGAATCGTACAGAGATATTATTTCGTCATAACTTTTCAAAACCGAATTATCAAGTAAAGAATTTTGCAGCGCTACGTATTTCATATCATGATTTACCGATTCTTTTCGCATTTGCTGCAGCGAAAACAATCCGGGCATCAGCGGATTTATAATCAGCAGGTCATATTTTTGCCTTCCAAGTAAACTTCGCAGTTGTTCGGCATCTTCAATTTCGGATATTCCTGAATGGTTAATGCTTAATTGCTGCAAAACAGAAACAATACCGGTTCTTACAATCACAGATGATTCGGCAACTGCTATTTTAATATGAACATTCATAATTTTTTGATTGATGTATTAAGTTCCAGTTCAACAATCGCAGGCACAAATAACTTGTCTTCAACAGCATTGTGCAAAGCCAAATCGTTTTCGCAATTAAAAATATCAAAAAGCACATTATTAATTTCGTTAGTGCTTTCAGTTTCATAATATTTAATCATTATGTTTTTGAATTCTGTAAGTTTCGCTTCTATCTGATTGTGTTGTTTAATGAACATTCCGATATTGTATTTTATGTTTTTTTTCCCTGACATAAGCGAATGAACATAAGGAAAAACCGTTTCTTCTTCGTAAGACATGTGATTGCGCACTTCCGAAACGTATTCATCGAAATAATACAGCACCGCCTTGTTCAAATCTTTTAATTCCTGCGTAAGCGCATTTTTCAATTTTTCTCTTATGTCAGGCAGTCGATAATTTACAAAATAATCGTGCGAATTGTGAAGATATAAAATCAAAGATGGTATAAACAGGCTGTTATTTACATTGTCGGAATTTATATCATCGCAAAGCAAAAGATTTACTATGGCGAGAAATGTTTTGACATCTACATTGTTATCATTACAGGCTTCTTCTATGCTTTTGTCTTTAAATCCAAGTTTCATTCCAAATCTGCTAAGTACCAATAAAGCAGGATAATTGCAACATATCAGATTGCTCATACTGTCTGATTCCCTGTATTTGCCTGTTTTTAATTTTTTCATAATAAATATATTGATTTATAAATAAATAAAGTAGTGATGCAACTGTCTGTTTTAGCGCTGCAAAACTGTCAATTAAAGATGTGCAAATATACAAAAAACAACCATAATGCCTGCAATTTCATAAAGTTTCTCCGTTGTCGGGATAAAAAACTTAAAAATAAGAGTTCAAAACATTGCCCGCCGAATAAATCTGCCTTACGGATTGCGCGTCATTGCAACCCCATAATTAGAACGTCATTGCAGGAAGGTTTTTACACAGTGTAGAAAGTCTGCCGCAGGTTTACGGCTTCGAACAGTAGCCTTGTCCTCACTGTCTGAAAGGCAGTACTGCCCTGCGCTAAATGCTTTCAGGGATGCGTCCTAATTATCCGGATTGGCTGAGCCGAGATCCACTTCGCTAACGCTTGCAATGACGCGCTGCCGTTGGTGTTCGTCATTGCGAACCCGAAGAGTGAAGCAATCCAGAGGAGTGAAAAGTGATAATTATAATGGCTGGCTACGGCAAGGATACGGAACTTTTCAACTTGCAACTGTTAACTGTTAACAAAAAATCATTACCTTTGCACAAACAAAACAAATAAATAAACAAATGAAAAAAATATTAACAATTATCCTGTTTGCTGCGCTAACGGCGGCAACGCTTAACGCACAAACAATACGCTATGTGAAACAGGGCGGCGCTGGAGACGGCTCGTCGTGGGCTAACGCTTCGGGCAGTTTGCAGGAAATGATTAACGCATCTGCCGCAGGAGACGAGGTATGGGTAGACGCAGGAATTTACAAGCCTACGCACACCACTGCAGGCTCTAACGCCAATCCAAACAACCGAAACAACACTTTCCTGATGAAAGCGGGAGTTAAGATTTACGGCGGCTTTGGGGCTACTGAAACAAGCCTTGCCCAACGCAATCTCGCCGGAAATAAAAGCATATTGAGCGGCGATATAGACGGCAATAACACTTTGGACGGCGGCAACGCCTACCGTGTTGTTACGGTTTCGGGGGATATGGGAAATGCTCTGCTTGATGGATTTACAATTACTGGCGGCTGTGAAGGTAGCGGTGCAGGCATTAACGCCGATGGCGTTATGAAATTTTCAAACTTGATTATCACAGGTAACAGAGGAGGCAGTGGCAGCGGAGTCTGCCTGTCAGGCGCTGGTTCTGTGTTTACAAATACTGTAATAGCGGGGAACTCTGCACCAGGAGACGCACATGGAGGAGGAATATATGTAGGTAGCGGAACGCATTACATGACCAACGTTACCATTGTGAACAACGGCGCCAAGTATGGCGGGGCAATACGTGTAGCCAGCGGTACGCTGAACCTTCGCAACTCTATTATCTGGGGAAATTCCGCTAGTGTAGGCATAATAAATGCAAATGGAACTGTTAATCACTCTAATAATTTACTGCAAGGCGGCACGCTCGGCAATGGCATAGTTGCCATTCTTGATCCAAGTTTGAACAGCGACTACAGTCTGCAAGTCGGCAGTCCTGCAATAAATATGGGAGACAAAACACTGTACGACGCAGGAAAAACGCCCGATATTTCAGGCATCACTACCGATATTTCAGGCAATCCCCGCATCTCGGAGTGTCAGGTTGACTTGGGGGCTTATGAAGCGCCTGCAGCTCTTACTCCGACTGCCGAGGGCAGAGTGTATGTAAAGCAGGGCGCAACAGGCAAAGGTTCTTCATGGGACGATGCTTATCCCAACCTCGCTTACCCACTGCGTATGGCTTCTATTTGTGGCATTACCGAAATTTTTGTTGCAGCAGGCACATATTATCCAATGTATTCGCCAAGCACTACCGCAGTGCGCGACAAAACATTCCTAATGGTTGCAGGAGTAAAAATATACGGAGGATTTAACGCTACGCTCACAGGAACTACAGATGCTCCGCCTTTTTTCGGTTCTGAAAGCAGAAAAGGCGTATCAATTCTCAGCGGAGATATTGATAAGGATGGCGTTCTGAACACAGGCAACGTTTACCGTGTTGTAACTGTTTCCGGCGATATGGGAAATGCTTTACTGGATGGATTTACTGTTACAGAAACATATGAGGGCGGAGGTATCAACGCCAGCGGCATCATGACATTTTCAAACTTGATTATCAAAAATAATAGAGGAGGCTACGGTTGTCAGGGTGGAGGAATCTATATGTCAGGAGCAGGTTCTACATTTACGAATATTGTAATAGCCGATAACTCGTTTTCAGGGGATGCTGCACATGGAGGAGG
>JAISNL010000117.1 GCA_031276235.1 Prevotellaceae bacterium
GTACAAAACAATGTTTTACTTGGAACTCAAGGCAGTTTTGTATGGAATGGATTGAACAGCAAAAAGCAAAAAGTAAACGTTGGGCTTTATATAGTTTATATCGAATATTTTAATTTGCAAGGCAAAATTACCCAAGAAAAGAAAACATGCGTTGTAGCTGTTAGGAAATAAAAAACAGTAAAATATTTTATACCTGCATAAACTGTGAAATTTTTGCAAACAGTTCAGATTATAAGTAGCGACTATATGACCGCTGACAATAATTTTACAATTGCATCATTCTGTCAAGATTGAAAGTGAAAGGTAGCATTAAACTTACACTGTTAACTACAACAATTGATTTTGCACCGCCCATTATAAGTTTTATTTTCGTATTCTGCCTGTTTTCGCTTTCAACCAAAACTTGCCGGCATGAGCCGCAGGGATAAACTTCAGCATCGTTTATTTTGTTCTCTACAGCCGACGATATGGCTATTGCTTTTATTGCAACGCCTGGGTATCGGGCATTTGCATAAAATACGGCAACACGCTCGGCGCACAATCCTGATGGATATGCGTTGTTTTCCTGATTACTGCCCTGAATGATTTCGCCGTTTTCGAGCAAAACAGCCGAACCTACATTGAATTTTGAATACGGAGCATACGAAGTCTTGATTGACTCGTTTGCGGCTTCAAGCAACAGCCGTTCTGTTGCGTCAAGTTCATCAATCGAACTGTAACGTCTGGCTTTGATAATTATTTCAAATTCGTTCATGTTAAAAATTTTTTATAATTTTACGATAAAAATTACCGCCCTATAGCTTTTTATCGGGCTGCAAATTTAATATATTTTTATTATTTCAATAAATTTTAGAAAATCGGATATGAAAAAACTTTATACATTATTATTTTTATTGATATTGACGGCAAATTTTGCATTTGCTCAAAAACTTACGCGCGAGCAGTATATCGAAAAATACAAAAACATTGCCATACGGCAAATGAAAGCATACGGAATTCCTGCAAGCATAATACTGGCGCAGGCTTGTCTGGAATCAAACAACGGGAACAGTTCTTTGACAATGAACGGCAAAAATCATTTTGGTATAAAGTGTGCAGGCTGGCAGGGACGCAAAGTTTATCACGATGATGACAAGGCAAACGAATGTTTTCGCGCCTATACTACCGATGAAGAATCATTTATCGATCATTCCGATTTTCTGCGCTATCGTCAGCGTTACGCATCGCTGTTCGACTTGAAAATAAGCGATTATAAGGGCTGGGCGCGAGGTTTGAAAAAAGCAGGTTATGCAACGGCTCCGAATTATGCTGAAATGTTGATAAAAATTATTGAAGATTTTCAATTGTACAAATATGATGATGAAAATTACACGCCTGCGCCCGAAAGCAATACAGAAAACAAACACAGCAAACATAAAAATATTGAAGTTGTAAAAAAACCTTCGGAAGCAATGCGCGAATATAATATTGATAATTTTGTGATAATTCTTAATCGAAACGTGAGCAAGCGCAATGGAGTGGAATATATAACCGCAAAGTACAACGATACGTACGAAAGAATAGGCGATGAATTTAAAATGTCGGCAGAGCAACTCCGTAAATACAATGACGCCGACAAAAACGAACAGCCAAATAAAGATGATATTGTTTATATTGCGGCAAAAAAGTCGAAAGCAGGAAAAGATTTTCCCATGCACGTTGCCGAAGCCGGCGAAACACTGCGAAGCATATCGCAACTGTATGGCGTAAAAGTGCAATCCTTATGCAAAAAGAATAACATGCAAGCCGACACAGTTCTTGACGATGGACAGATTGTTTATTTACGAAATAACATGACAAAATAAGCAGTAGCCGCATGTCTCCATTGGGTAATGTCATATATCGTATGATGCCACAGCCACGCAAAACAGTTGAGAGTTATACTTCACGCGGCACAATTTTGAGAGATGGTTTTTTCTACCTGAAGTTGCATTTGCTAATTGAAATTGCAGAGTTGGAAATAACAAATAGCAGATGCCCGTATCAATTGAAAAAATATTTGGCAGTGATGTAAAAAATTTGCATATTTTGTTAAACACCTTCATTTTCCATATCAATTATTGTTTGTAGTTTTGCCCGAAATATTTTGTCAACGTATGAATATGAGACATGTATGCAGACAAAATATATGATAATGATTTTGAATTTAGAGACAGAAATAATTTTTTTTAGAGATTATGACATATAAAATAATAGATGAGCAACCGTATCTGATAATGTAACCTTTGATTGCATATATTGCAGAAAACAAATGGATTTCGGAATGTAGAAGAATTTTAAAACCAGATGTGATTGTACAAATATGACACAGGACAAACAAGTTATCGAAATAATGAAACAGAATGGCGGATATGCCACTTTCGGTTGTCCACAGAGTTAGCGCCGTTTTGTGTTTGGTAATTTTTCTTCCATATTCTATGTATTTTTGATTTATTTTTACCGTTTTTTTCGGCACAAAAATACAAAATTATGCATTATTTTCCAAATATTTTCGCCATTATTTTATTATATATCAATAAGGTACAGAGTTATTAAGGAACGACTAAATACATGATTATAGAAGTCTATGAAAAAACGAAAGTAAAAAATGAAAATATTATCTACAAATGAATGATTTCCACTTGAAATAGCAATTTTTTGCTAATGCACATACTTTTAGAATAACATCATTCTGATTTAAAATTTTCACAAAACTCTATTATATCTTTTTTTGCTGCTTCCATTAAAATATGGTTTTTATTGGTCTTAATAAAAAAAAGCATTTGTTCTATTATTTTTTGACCGTTTATTATGCCAATAAGATAATACGGTTGCTTACTTATTATTTGGTTGTGATTAGAAAGAAATGCTTTAATATTAATTTGATTACATCTTGATAATATTTGCGTTGCTATTTCTTTTTGTTTGTTAATAAGAGTTTCAATTTCGTGTTGGTTAGTTGTGTTGTGCCATGATTCAATAAAAATATAAACCACAAAGCCAAACAAAACAGTAGATAAAAAAGAAGAAAAGAATGTTTTGTACCATTCTTCCGTGAAAGTAACCCAATCAATAGTTATGTTTTTACAAGAACTCCAGCATAACGGAAGTAACAGTATAATAACAAGCACTATTGCTATAACAAAAAATGCGTTTTTATTCAATGTAGTCATAGTCCCAAACGAATAATATAAGTATTTATTTTAGTATGTAATTCTTGTAATGTTGTTGATACCGTTTGTAATTTCTCCAAATCGTTTTGTATATAATCAATATTTGTACTTCCCGTATTTGTGTCGTTATCAGATATAATTGCTCTTCTTCTTTCTAATATATTTTTACGAGAATCCGCATAGTCAATCATTGTTTTTACAAAAAGAGATGAATACATAATTTCTCCGGAAATTGGAGCATAATTAGTTTTGTAAATTATTTTCTGTGCAGGTGTTAGAGCATCCAAAAATTGTTTTTCTTTATCAAATAAAAATTTCAAATATTTTACAACTTCTTCAAATCTTTCATAACGGTATGTAATTTCTATACAATCTTTAATGCCAAATTTATTATCATCTAAATCTACATCGTCTTTCATATATAGAAAATACTCATAAATTTTCAACAAATCATTAACATAAAACTTCCCTAAATCTTCTTCTAAATAAAAAGATTCTTCATCGTATTTATCTATGTTGCGAAATTCCATCCTGTCTAATATTAAACGTTGATTGTTGTTAATTATTCTTGCTTTGGCAAATCTTCCAATCGCTCTTCTTATACTTTTTAACAAATCTTCTCCATCCCACTTATTGGTCTCATTAATTAATTTTGAATATTTTTTATATATTTCTTTAATGGTAGTAGGTGTTGTTTTTAATTGAATAAATAGTGATAATAAATGAAATCTGATTAAGTGGGTATTTGTTTCGCCTTTTCCATTGCACAATACATTCATCATGTGGATTCGAGGCTCGTTAGACCTTAAGCCAAATACAGTTTGATAATTATTTGTGATAATAGAAGTATAGACAATCCACATTGGAAACAACGTTAACTCCCTTTTTAAAGTTTCTACTGCGCTAGGATACTCTTTTCGCAATTTTGCAATCTTTGATATTTTATGTATTAATTCTGATTCGCTAATGTAGCCTGAAGACAAAAAAGTTTCAAGCAAAATATTAAACCTTCGTTTAAGTAAACTAAACCTTCGTTTAGGTAAACCAGACCTTCGTTTAAGTAAACCAAGCCTTCGTTTAGGTAAACCAAACTTTCGTCTAAGTAAACCAGACCTTCGTTTAAGTAAACTAAACCTTCGTTTAAGTAAACCAAACCTTCGTTTAGGTAAACCAAACTTTCGTTTAGGTAAACCAAACTTTCGTTTAGGTAAACCAGACCTTCGTTTAGGTAAACCAGACCTTCGTTTAAGTAAACCAGACCTTCGTTTAAGTAAACCA
>JAISNL010000125.1 GCA_031276235.1 Prevotellaceae bacterium
GAAACTCATAAATTTATACCGCAAAAAGCACAGCCATAAATTTATGTTGAGACGTAAATAAATTTTCTCTTCGACAGACGTAAATTTATGTCGAGACGTACGAAAATTTTCATCGAGACAAAAAAAAAATTTTCATCGAGACGCACGTAAATTTCTATCGAAACAAAAATTTACGTCTGTCGAAGAGAAAAAAACAACAGGCTGTTTCAATCTGCGTTTGAGCGTAAATTCTGACGGCTTCGGCACAAGGCAGTATCTGTTTTTCGGTAGCGCCATACATTGTCGAATTAATGCAAGCCAAGTTCAAACACTGGTAATATTATACAATGCATCACACTGCTCAAACATTAATCATGCTTGTTTTTCCGTGGCAGTTTTTATATTTTTTGCCGCTGCCGCATGGACACAGTTCGTTACGACCTGTTTTTTTCTCAACCCGTACGGGAGCGTTTGTTTTTTGTTCGCCGCTGTTTGTAGCCAAATTGTCGCGTCCTGTTTTCAAACTTGACATGTCGGTGCGTCTGCGCTGTTCTTCGCGATGCACGGCAACATTTTTATCGCGTAAAGGAATAGTAGCCCGCAGCAAAAATGCGGTTACATCTTTGCAAATCTTTGTAAGCATGGTTTCAAACAGATTAAATGATTCAAATTTATATATCAAAAGCGGGTCTTTCTGTTCGTATGTAGCATTTTGTACCGACTGTTTCAGGTCGTCCATTTCGCGGAGATGTTCTTTCCAGTATTCGTCGATAGTAATTAGAACTATGGTTTTTGCAATAACTTTTGTAAATTCAATTCCCTGTGTTTCGCAGGCTTTTTTAAGATTTACGCTTATTTGGTATATTTTTTTTCCATCGCTGCTTATTGGAATCAAAATATTTTCGTACATCGAACCTTGATTTTCATATACGTTTTTAATTACGGGATAAACTTTTTCGGCAATGGATTTCATGCGATTTTCGTATGATATTACAACATTTTCGAGTAATTTGTCTGCAAGTTCGGCATTGTTCCCGTTTTCAAATTCTTCTTTTGTAAATCCGGGTTCAACAGATAAATTACGAACAATTTCAAAGGTCATTTCTTCATAATTAATATTTCCGATATTTTTGTCGATAATAGTTCCTGCATAATCGCTCATCATGTTTCTGACGTCAACTTCTACCCTGTCTCCATACAGGGCATTTCTGCGGCGTTTATAGATAACTTCGCGCTGCGAATTCATTACATCGTCATATTCGAGCAGACGTTTACGGATGCCGAAATTATTTTCTTCAACTTTGCGCTGAGCGCGTTCTATTGATTTTGAAATTAATCCAGACTGTATAACTTCGCCGTCTTTCAATCCCAAAGTATCCATTATTCTTGCAATACGTTCAGAGCCGAACAGACGCATAAGATTATCTTCGAGGGCAACGTAGAATTGCGAAGTTCCCGGGTCGCCCTGACGTCCGGAACGTCCGCGCAACTGCCTGTCAACTCGCCTCGATTCATGACGTTCGGTGCCTATAATTGCAAGTCCGCCAGCTTCTCTTACTCCTTCTCCAAGTTTTATGTCAGTACCGCGACCTGCCATGTTTGTTGCAATGGTTACTGCTCCTGCCTTTCCTGCTTCGGCTACTATGTCGGCTTCGCGCTGATGCTGTTTTGCATTCAATACATTGTGCTTTATTCCACGCAGTTTCAACATTTTACTCATCAGTTCCGAAACTTCAACCGATGTTGTTCCTACAAGTACAGGTCTGTTTAAATCTTTGCTTAAATGAACTATTTCATTAATAACGGCATTGTATTTTTCTCGCTTTGTTTTGAAAATGCAATCGTGATGGTCAATACGAATTACGGGTTTATTTGTTGGTATTACCACAACATCGAGTTTGTATATAGACCAGAATTCTCCTGCTTCGGTTTCGGCTGTTCCCGTCATTCCTGCAAGTTTGTGGTACATTCTGAAATAATTTTGCAAAGTAATTGTTGCAAAGGTTTGTGTTGCATCTTCCACTTTTACATGTTCCTTTGCTTCTATAGCCTGATGTAGCCCGTCCGAATACCTGCGACCTTCGAGAATACGTCCTGTCTGTTCGTCAACAATTTTCACCTTATTGTCCATAACTACGTATTCAACATCTTTTTCAAACATTGCATAAGCCTTCAATAATTGGTGAACTGTATGCACTCGTTCCGATTTTATTGCATAATCGGTAAGCATATTTTCTTTGGCTTCAAGTTTTTCTTTTGTTGACAGTTCTTTTTTCTCAAGTTCGGCAATTTCGTTTCCTATATCGGGAAGCACAAAGAATTTCTGGTCGTCAACCTTTTTTGAAATCAGGTCGATGCCTTTATCAGTCAAATCTACGGTATTGGTTTTTTCTTCTATTACAAAAAACAGGTCGTCAGTTATAATATGCATTTGGCGATTATTGTCTTGCATATATGTATTTTCTGTTTTTTGTAGCAGAGCTTTCATGCCCTGTTCGCTCAAAAATTTGATAAGAGGTTTGTATTTGGGCAATCCTTTATGCGCTCGCAGAAGCAGTTTTCCGCCTTCGGCTTCGTTGTTTTCGGCAATCAGTTTGCGTGCATCTCCGAGAATTTGCGTAACGTAATTTTTTTGAAAATTATAAAGTTGTTCAACCAGAGGTTTATATTCATCAAAAAGCTGGTCGTCTCCGCGTGGCACTGGTCCTGATATAATCAATGGAGTACGCGCATCATCAATCAATATTGAATCTACCTCATCTACAATAGCATAATGATGTTTTTGCTGAACCAAATCGTCAATTCCTATTGCCATGTTATCGCGAAGATAATCGAAACCAAATTCGTTGTTTGTTCCGAAAGTTATGTCTGCCAGATATGCTCTGCGCCGCGCGTCTGTATTGGGCTGGTGCTTGTCGATGCAGTCAACCGACAATCCATGAAATTCGTAAATTGGACCCATCCATTCCGAGTCGCGTTTTGCAAGATAATCGTTCACGGTAACAATGTGTACGCCTTTTCCTGCGAGAGCGTTAAGAAAAACAGGGAGTGTGGCGACAAGAGTTTTTCCTTCTCCTGTAGCCATTTCGGCAATATAACCTTTCAGTCTTTTACTTAGTTTGCCGTCTGTGTCTTTTTCGTATTTTTTGGGATTGATATTATGTAAAACCACTCCGCCAAACAATTGCACGTCGTAGTGAATCATGTTCCAGCGTTGCTTGTTTCCGCCTGCGATCCACGAAGTTGCCCAGTATGCCTTGTCTCCTTCAATGCGAATCTGTTCGCGCGTAGCTGATAAATTTTTATCGAAATCGGTAGCTGTAACTTCAATCTCTTCGTTTTCCTTAAACCTTCGTGCAGTGTCTTTTACTATTGCAAAGGCTTCCGGCAGAATTTCATCCAATACTCTTTCAATAGTATCGTCAATTTCCTTTGTGAGCCTGTCTATTTCATCATAAGTTTTTTCTTTGATTTTTATGTCGATATCAGGATAGTCTATTTTTTGCTTAAGTTCATCTATTTTTGTTTCGTTTTCTTTAATTCTATCACGAATTTTTTGCTGCAAACTTTTTGTACGGGCGCGAAGTTCGTCGTTGCTTAATTTTTCGATTGAAGGATATATTTTGTTTATTTGATCAACATAAGGTTGAATAGATTTCTTGTCCTGTTCTGCTTTTGAACCGAACATTTTTTTTATTATTGAGCCAATTCCTGCCATTTCGTTGTATGTTTTTAATGAAAATAATTGACAAAAATAATGAAAAATTTCCAAATATAACATTTACACTTTAAGCCGACCATGGCAAACGCATTAAAAAATGGGAAAAACAAATCTTTCCACTCAAAAAAATTTTCGATTTTAATTATCCAAAATCATAAAAATTCATAATATCTTTTCATTATAAAAACTTTTTTACATCACTCATTTGTCAATCCTGAAATTTCATGTACTTTTGTTATAATTTTGAAAATGTTATTAAAATAAAAAATAATCTGTATGAAAAAATTAAGTTTATTTGCTGTTGCAGCATTGTTAATTATATTTGCGGAAGCTTGCAAAAGTACAGGAATGCAAGCGCTTACACAGGGTAAATATTATACTGCCTGTTTACAGGCAATTGACAAATTGCGTTCATCGCCCGAAAATGCCAAAGCATCAACCGCTTTATCGCAAGCCTATCCGCTGGCTGTAAGTTACACCGAAAAAGAAGCTGAACATTTATTGAAATTAGCATCCGACAATAATCGTTATCAAAAACTGTTTGAATTATATAAAATGATGAACAATATCGCAGAGGAAATTGCACGCTGTCCGGCGGCTCTGCAAATCATTCCCAACGCCGATTATTACAGTTCGCAACTGGAAACGGCACGCGATATGGCTGCCGAAGAAGCTTATGTGCAGGCAACAGCCAATCTTCGCATTGGAACGCGTACGGCAGCGAAACAGGCTTATCTGCAATTTCAAAAAGCAAATTCAATAATTCATGGCTACAAGGACGTTGCTAATAAATTAAAGGAAGCCAAATGGCTGGCTACACTCAAAGTTGTGCTTGAGCAAATACCTGTGGAAGGACAGTACAAAATAAGCGCCGACTTTTTTCAAAACAAAGTTTTTGAATATTTTTCAACATCCATACGAAATGAATTTATAAATATATTTTCGCCCGAAGAAGCCGAAAGCATAAATTTGCATCCAGATCATATTATTCGTTTGCGTTTTCTTGATTTTGTTGTTGGACAAGTACGCGAAAGCCGAAATTCGTACGAAGTAAAACGCGACAGCGTGAAAACAGGCTCATACAAAGACGATAAAGGAGTATCTCACGATGTATATGGAACGGTAAAAGCCACAATTACTTCCAAGCGAATTGAAGTTTCGTCAAAAGGTATTCTCGATGCACTTATAATTGATTACCAAACCAATACTGTTATTTCACAACAGCGTTTTCCCGGCGCTTATGTATGGACTGATTCTTATGCTTCGTTCAACGGAGACGAACGCGCATTGAGTCATAATGAACTGGAAATGTGCAGGCGCACGCAACTGTCAACGCCGCCGCCGCCGCAGGAGATGTTTGTTCAGTTCACGATTCCGATATACGGCAACCTGACGCGATTTATTCAAAATTATTATCGCAAATATTAAATTAAAAACAGATTGAATTTAAGTGTTTTATAAATATAAACTCGGCAAACATTAACAAACTGTTTTTTCTTTTTTCAAAAATTCCGCCAGTTTTTCTATTGCCCTGCCTCGATGCGAAATTTTGGATTTGTCGGTTAACGACATTTGCGCAAACGAAACATCATATCCATCGGCTTTGAATATCGAATCGTAACCGAAACCGAAATCGCCGACTGGATAACGAAGAATTTCACCGTTTGTGATACCTTCAAAAATATATTCTTTGCCTTCGATAATCAACGCAATTATGCAGCGAAAACGAGCGCAACGCTTATCCGCATTGCACATTCTATCAAGAACTTTTTTTATGTTTTCAGATGACTTTTTTTCTTCGCCCGCATATCTTGCCGAAAAAACTCCGGGTTCACCGCCAAGCGCATCTATTTCCAAACCTGTATCATCGGCAAAACACGGCAAGCCGAACTGTTTGTAAACAAATCGAGCTTTTTCGAGAGCATTTCCTTCAAGCGTAGTTTGATTTTCGGGAACATCTTCGGTAAAATTCAATTCGGCAAGGCTGCATACGTTGCATATTGAACCAAGCAAATGACGGATTTCATCAATCTTGTGTTGATTGTGTGTTGCAAAAACAAGTTTTTTCATATTTCTTCAATTTTTGCAAAGGTAACTGTTTTTGCCGTTTATGGCTAATTCCGGGATGAAAAATCAATAGAATATAGCAACTCCTAATGCTGACAGTTATTTTGTATTTCACTTTTCACTCATTAATCGAAAAGCAGGAATAATGAGGTAATCAGATAGTCATCGTTGGTTTATTGCAGTTACTGTGGTTGTTTTGTAGGGAAAATTAGGTCAAAATGAAGTTTGTTTATTATACCTTATTTATTTTTCATCACTTAACTTTCCTCTCTGTAATATAATTTATAGAATTTACCGTGTTCATCAACGCCCTGTTCTATCATATTTCCGTTGCCATGCACGTAGATATGGAAATTTTTGTCCAACTTGATAACGCTTTTCAATATGCGAGACTGTTTTTTTACGGCAATGTCGGAAATGGTGAAATCGTCGGCAATGTCAATCTCGCGTTCCTGCTGACAGGAGAGTTTATAACGCTTGAAACTTTCAATGATTTCAGGCTGTTCCATTACTTCGTTGGTGAACTCGTCCAAATTGAAACTGTCCCTGTCTTTGAAAAACTGTAATGATTTATTAAGTATTACAGTTTGATCTACTTTGGAAACTTCAAATTGCTGCGGCAACTCTTCTTTGACAAAATTTTTGCACAGAGATAGCGCCTGCTGCGTATTGTAATACTCGTCGTGTCGCGTACGGACATGAAGAAAATCGTCTATCCAGTATTGAGCATCAGCGCCCTTATTGGTGTTATCCACCACCGCAACTACATAGCCATTTTCACGCTCGGTATTGAATATTAAACATCCTTTGTCTAATTTGTTGATGTTAATTCCCTTTTCGCTTTCAATTTCAAAACCTTCACCTGCAGGATAGACTTTAAGAAAGGTATCTTTATTCTCCGATTTGAACAATCCAACAGCATCTACAGTTTCGCCATCTATAATGCAATCTTTGAAATAGACCGTGTAAAACTCGCCGCCTTTGATTTTGGGGTGAGTACTCTGTTCGTACAAGTGTTTGGCAAGATTTACCGATTGTTCCAAAAGCGTTTCGGGATTGTCGAAAATCCTGCTTGCACACACAAATACTTCGTTCATTTTTATATCAATGTCATGATAGAAATTGAAGTATTCGGAGGATTTGAAAAATGGAGCAATAAAGTAACTGGTCAAAAGTTGATTTATCTCTTTATCAATAGACAAATGGCGTTTTGACAAATGGATATTTTCCTGATTGGTCTTGTTGCCAACAGAATGAATGGTTATTGATTTAATTATAATATATTCTTTATACAACATACAAATGATTTTTCTATTTCACAAACATTAAGATTAGAAACATACAACACGATAAAGAAGAGAAGCAGTAAAGATATTATCCATAATATTGTATATGCATTTCGCTTCCTTTTTATAAATCGTTTGTTGCAATTAAAATCCTTATTATTATTTAATATTCTTTCGATATCGCTTTCATCTAACAAATCCGTATATCTTACTTTAAGATTTTCATAAAACTTTTTATACCTTTTTAATTGCACATTTATTTCCCATAGGGCAAAACACATAACAAATAGAGATATTAGTAGAAAGCCAAAGGTAAGAAATGTAACTTCTTTTGTAAATCCACCGATAAAATCTCCTTTTGAAACAACTCTTATTACAATTACAGAAATAAAAAAAGAAACAACAGCTAAAAATGTTTTCTTATAATCACTTACGAAATTTTCCACAATCTTATCAGCTTTGTTTTGCAATTCAACCAATTGGTCTGAAATTTTATTCCTGATATCAATGTATTGCTTAATATTTTCCTTTTGATATATTTTGAACCCTGATTTAATTGCTTCAAAAACGGGTTTTGATAGTTTTAAATTCTCTTTATCAAAATTAAGAGATAAAATATTTCTTGCCAAACCAATTTTGTCAACAATGTTTCCACCGTCATAAACCCAATTATAAATTTGAAAATAAATTACATACGAAGAAATATCAATATCTAAAAAAGTTAGTTTTTGATTGAGCGTTTTATATCCATTCAGTTTGTATTCAACATTTGAACCGTCTATGTTGAATATGTCGAATAAAAAAATTGCAGAATATAATAAAGAATATCTACAGAAAATTTTATCAAGAGCAATATTATTTTTATTTATTGGAAAAAAATCGTCAGGAATAAATTGATATTTTGAAACAATATTACAGTGGCATAGATTTTTGGTTTTATTGATTTTTTCTATTCGATTAACATTACTATTATTTGTTGCTTGGTGTCCTCTATGGATAAATTTGATTGTTTGAGTAGAAAATTCGCTGGAAAAATTATCTTGCATTTCAAAAATAACAAAATCATTACCATTAAA
Organism: Prevotellaceae bacterium; assembly: GCA_031276235.1. GTDB lineage: Bacteria > Bacteroidota > Bacteroidia > Bacteroidales > UBA932 > JAIRKV01. Next base: position 8,130 of record JAISNL010000125.1, read on the forward strand.
TGTTTCGTTTATTTTGTCTAAAAAGAAAATAATTGGTTGATTTGATAAGTATTCTATGAACTTGTCCAAATAATAAATAGAAACAGTCTGTGCATTTATATTCTTTACAATAATAACCTTCAACTCAAAATTACCCCGATTTAAACAATCAGAACAAGTATTGACATATTCCATAAAATCACTATTTGTGGACGTGTCGTAGTTCTCAACAACTTCACCATTTTCTAAAATAGAAAAATGCAAACTCTCACGAGGATTTAATTCAGATAAAACTACTTGCAAATCGGCTTCTGTAGGACATTTTCCATTTGGGCAATTGATTATTATTTTAACTTCTGAATAATCTTCTATTATATTGGCTTTATTTAGTTGAACAGAAGAAAACAATGAAACAATGTTTTGTAAAATGTTATCCATTAATTATTGAGTTTTTTCTGCCTTATTTCTTTCGCATACTCGTAACCTTTGTCACTTCTAATCATTAAATATTTTCCGTCTGCGTCTTCATGCGATTTAAAAGTTGTTTTTGGATCTGCTACATCGTGTTTTAAAACTAACGTTATTTCATCTGTCAAATGCAGTATGTTTTTAAAACGTTTCTGTATCTTAGAAGGAACTTTGTCAAATCGTGGGTCAAATTTATATTTTATCGGCAATTTATCTACTCTTGATTTTAAACCGTTTATATCAAGGTTATCATCAAACGGAGTATAATCACCTATAATATCATCTCGGTAATGGGATAAATTAAATTCACCTTCTCTGCGAAAATATGCAACAGTAGCATTCCATAATAACAAATAATCTTGTTTGTGTTTTTTCTTTATAGGATTTAAAATCTCTGTTTCAATGGCAGAAAATGCGTTTTTCGTATTTTCTGCATTTGTAGTAACTACCTCTAATTCTAGAAATTTATCCCACCAATATACACTTACAGGAGTATTTGTGTCGAATACAGAAATTGCAATTTGTTCATTGTGATTATTTATTTCATAGATAAATGCTTTATATACTTTTCTTCTAATAGATAATCCAGAGACAATATTGCCTGTAATTTCAGAAATAAATTCTTCATAATCAACTTTTAATATAATCATTTTTCTTGCTTCGTCTGTCATTTTGACTAAAGAAACAATAAGCATTCCTTTTAAAATTTCTGTACCTAATTTCTTTTTATTCAAATCATTTTGCGCTTCTTTTTCCTTATTTAAAAGTCTATTGGCAATCGCTTTGCCTGTATCTTTATACTCATTCTCTGACAAAATAATCCTTATCAAATTATGAATTTCAGTATATTCACTTTTGAATTCATAGTATCTATCAGGTGATTTTGCACTGATTTGTTCTAACATCCCTTGAATATATATCTTGAAGTTATCAAGATTTTGATATTCGGGTTTTTCAATTGCATCGTCAACGGCAATGTCAATTTTGTACAATTTATTGAAAACAATTTCCATATATAATGATTTAATTAATTAATTTCCTATTTCCCTATTTCCATTTCCACCATATTTTTAGCTTCGTTTAATAAACGTTTGCTTTCGTTGCAAAGGTAGAAACTTTTTTCTATTAACTCGGCTATTTGTTGTTGAATTTTATAATCCTTTTTCTATTTCCTTTTCCACCATATCTTTAGCCTCGTTTAATAAACGTTTGCTTTCGCTGCAAAGGTAGAAACTTTTTTCGAGTAATTCGGCTATTTGTTGTTGGATTTTATCATCAACCATTGGAATAGGAATATCCAATATGTCATCATCTTTGATAACAGGATATTCGTCTTTTTCCAATTTGATAAATTTAGGCTTCAATCCAAGTTTGTCAAATACCTTTTTGCGGGCATTGCCTGTTACTATTTCACCCTGCGCGTCCGTTGTAATACTTTCTATTACTCCGACTTCTTTTACCGACTTTTCAAGCAACTGCTCGTCCTGTTCGGTGTACTTATTGAGATTGTTTGCGTCTATTTTTATCAGTTTACTCATGGGTATTTTCATTGCTTGCGTTTATTTCGATTAAAACCAAGCGCAAATATATAGCAAAAAAAAGGGGATTTTTCAAATTGTTTAAAAGATGTCTGTTTCTTTTTTTGCGGTAACGAAAATTTATTTATCTTTGCAACGCAAAAGTTAACAAACAAAGAAAATGAAAAAGTCATGAAAAATTTAAATTTTAATGCACAAATGACTACTGCCGACAAACAATTAAATGTAAGTTTGGAGTTATATATATTTTCAGAAAACGATTTGTATTTGATATATTGCCCTTCGATTGATTTGTCTGCGGCAGGAAAATCAATTGAAGATGCACAAAAAGAATTTGCCGAAGTATTCAGGTTGCATGTGGAATATTGTTTGAATAAAAAAACATTATTAGAAGATTTGAAACAACACGGCTGGATTGTGAAAAGGGAAACTGCACAAGCCCCAAGTGTAGAACAAATGCTGAATAATAACGATACATTGAAAAATATTATTTTTCATAAAAATTACCAGAAAATCACACATTCCACAACCATACCTGCATACGCCTAAATGAATACTCAAAAACTTTCAAATATAACCTTAAATGAATATCGGCAATTTCTTACAAAGGCAGGTTGCAAACACGAACGAACAAGCGGCGGGCATGAGATTTGGGTAAGATCTGATATTTTACGCCCTGTGATAGTACAAACGCATATCAACCCCGTTGCGGAATTTTCAATAAAAAACGCACTCCGAAATTTAGGTTTGACAAAAAAAGATTTCTTTGATATTCTAAATCAAATATGAATATTTAACCGTTATAAAAAAATTCTACCTTTGTAAAAATTAAAAAATACAAATAAAATGAAAAAACTTATATACACACTGTTAATTGCCGCCTCTGTTATTGCATGCAGCAAAGAGGATGAAATGAATATTAATACAAACCCTAAAAACATTGTAGGGAATTGGAAATATACGTATGGTTACGTTGCTGATAATAACAGCGAAATAGATTTTACAAAATATAATACATATTATTATCAGGAAAGTTATAAACATGTTTATCTTACCTTTTTAGCGGATACGGCTTGCGGCATGATTTATTGGAGTGATAATAGCACTGAAAAAAATGTTTATTCCTATGCCATTGATGGCGATAGAATACGAACAACAGCCACATGTGAAATTAACGATGATAGGACATTTTTGAGCATGGAAAAATGGAGCATAATAGATAAAAAACTAATTATTGCCCATCAAGACTTGAATACTACTTTTTATACAGTATTTCATAAACAGTAAATTGTTTGCATAAACCTTTACAAGCGCAAGCAATAAACCCATTTTGGATTATTTCTTTTTTGCTTTCATTTTTTCAATTTTAGCAAGTAATTTTTCAATCTGTTTTTGCTGGCTTTTTATGATTAAAAATGACAATATTAATTGTTTAAAATTCACATAATTTATTTTTTTGTTTTGTTTATTATATTCATTACTTTTTCAAACCCTTTGGGAATTGCTGCAGTATCTAAATCTTTAATATCCGCACCGCTTCGTAAGTCTCTTTATCCTTCGCGTTGCGAACAATAATGTTTTTTTCTATATTTTGTATCTGCTCATCGCTAAACTGCGTTAAGCAATAGGCGGAGTCTCTGATAATATTGGCAAGTGTCATCATTTTATTTATTTGTTTATTTGTTTATTTACTGTATTTTAATCTGTTTACTGTGCAATTGCTTGCGTAAATTTTATTTTATCCATGCAAATATAAACTGTTTGCAGGTTCAAATGCAAATATATTATATTATTCCTTCAAAAACCAAAGTTGTTGCGCCTTGCAGCCAAATATTTACAAATGACTCGCTTTGCGTTTTATCAACATCAAACGATATTTTCAGTTTGCCGCCTTTGGCTTCGATTTCGTAACATGTAACGCCGTTTTGCAATTTGTCGAAAGCGGCTATTGCAGATGCAGTTGCGCCAGTGCCGCAGGCAAGCGTTTCACCTTCCACGCCGCGTTCAAATGTTGCAAGTTTCAGTTTGCTGTCGCCGCATATTTCCACAAAATTTACATTTGCGCCATCGGGAAAAAGCGGGCTGTGCCGCCATTTTTTGCCTTCGCTGTTTATATCAATCTTATCGAGATTATCCGTAAAAATTACGCAATGAGGCACTCCCGTATTTATAAAATAATATCCATCGCCGCGTACAATCTGGCTTACATCAGTTATTTTCACCTTTATTTCAAGCGTATTTCCATTTTCGGACACAACAACGCCCGAATGTTTACCCGCTCCGCTTGCAAAAAACACACTGTTTTTGAAAATACCGAGTTTGTGAGCAAATGCAACAATACATCTCGAACCGTTGCCGCACATTGTTGCCGCACTTCCATCCGAATTGAAAAACTGCATTTTGAAATCCGCATCATTGCAATTTTCAACAAGCATCAATCCATCAGCGCCAATGCCAAAATGACGGTTGCACAAAAATGAAACATATTCGGGCGTGGCGTTGAATATATTTTTACGATTATCTATCAATATAAAATCGTTGCCTAATGCTTGATATTTATAAAATTTCATATTATTCAAATTTTTAACAGGTACAAAATTAACTATTTTTAAATTATAAAATAAAAATCTTTATAATTATTTCACAAATTTTTATAGTAATGATAACAATATTATTACGAAATTTGCATCGTAAATCAAATAATATAAAAACTATAATGAATATGAAAAAAATTGTATTTGTAGCAGCATTGGTTTCTGCATTGGTAGGAGTTTCAGCAACACTGCTGACTTCGGCGCTGGTAAACAAACAAACTGAAAATGTTAAACATATACAGGCGCCTGCGCCCAAGGCACAATGGGCAAATTTGAGTGAAACAGGTCAACCTGTTGATTTTACTTATGCTGCAGAGCAGACAATTCATGCAGTTGTTCACGTAAAAACAGTTTATAAGGTAGAAAGCCGCCAGCAGCGAGGCAGGTCGCTGTTTGATTATTTTTTCGGCGATCCGTTTGAAGGCGATGATTACGGTTATTATAATCAGCCGTACGGTTACAATCAGCCGAGAGAAAGTCGCGGCTCGGGTTCAGGCGTGATTATTTCACCTGATGGATACATAGTTACCAATAATCACGTAATTGAAAAAGCCAATGAAGTAGAAGTCAGTTTGAACGATAAAAGAACTTATACTGCCAAAGTTATCGGTACTGATCCTGCAACGGACGTGGCTTTACTCAAAGTAGAAGCAACCGATTTGCCTTATCTTTCATTCGGCAATTCGGATGATGTAAAAATTGGCGAATGGGTTCTGGCTGTTGGCAATCCCTTCAATTTGACGTCAACGGTAACGGCTGGCATAGTAAGCGCCAAAGCTCGCAGTTTGGGCGCAATTTCAAATTCGGACAAAATGAATATTCAATCATTCATACAAACCGATGCAGCTGTAAATATGGGCAACAGCGGCGGCGCTCTGGTCAATACTCGCGGAGAACTGATAGGAATAAATTCGGCGATAGCATCAACAACGGGAATGTATGCGGGCTATTCGTTTGCAGTGCCTTCGCAGATTGCAAAAAAAGTTGTTGAAGACCTGAAAGAATACGGAGTAGTTCAACGCGCAATGCTTGGCGTGGCGCTGGCTGATTTAACTCCCGAAACGGCAAAACATTTTAACATCGCTACAAATGATTTCAAAGGCGTACTTGTAACCGATATTGTGAGCGGCGGCGCAGCAGAAATCGCAGGCATCAAAAAAAATGATATTATTACTCATGTAAACAATACTGAAATAAACAGCGCCAGCGATTTACAGGAGCAGATAGCACGCTATAAACCTAACGATAAAATAAAAATAATTGCAAACAGCGACGGAAAAGTGAAACATTTTGACGTTATATTACGTAACAAAAACGGTTCAGTGAACTTTGTTAAGTCAAATGATGAACTTTTTGATTCCTTGGGAGCAACTCTGGAAGAATTGAATACAATGGATTTGAGAAAATTATCCCTGCAAAACGGAATCCGCGTTAATAAACTGTCAAGGGACGGCAAATTCAGAACAGAAGGAATACGCGAAGGATTTATTATAGAAAAAGTAAACAGACAACGCGTAAACTCAATCGAAGAATTAAAAGAAATATTCAGCAATGCTACAGGCGCAGTATTGATTGAAGGGATTTATCCGAATGGAACACGTGAATATTATGCAATAGGTATTGATTAAAGATAAGTATTACATATAATTACAGAATGTTGAGGGTAAGTTTTCAATCTTACCCTCAATTGCTAAAAAATAACGTAAAAGTTGTAAATACAACATATAAAGTAAATAAAACAAGAATGATATAAAACAAAATTTGAAATGAGACAATTAAAAATTACAAAATCAATTACAAATCGCGAAAGCGCATCTCTCGATAAATATCTGCAAGAAATAGGACGCGAAGACCTTATTACTGTAGAACAGGAAGTTGAACTTGCACAGCGTATTCGTAAAGGCGACCAGACAGCGTTGGAACGGCTGACAAGAGCAAACCTGCGCTTTGTTGTATCGGTTGCAAAACAATATCAAAATCAGGGATTAAGCCTTCCCGACCTTATTAATGAAGGAAATCTGGGCTTGATAAAAGCAGCTGAAAAATTTGATGAAACGCGCGGTTTTAAATTTATTTCATACGCCGTTTGGTGGATACGTCAGTCAATATTGCAAGCATTGGCAGAACAGTCGCGTATTGTACGCCTGCCGCTGAATCAGGTAGGTTCGTTAAACAAAATAAACAAAGCACTTGCTAAATTTGAACAGGAACACGAACGAAATCCATCAGCCGAAGAATTGGCTGAAATTCTCGAAATACCTACCGATAAAGTTTCGGATACAATGCGCGTATCGGGACGCCATGTATCTGTTGACGCTCCTTTTGTTGACGGCGAAGACAACAGCCTTTTGGATGTATTGGTAAATAACGATTCGCCAAACGCCGACGTAGGATTATTGAGAGAATCGCTTGCAAGCGAAATAGATAGAGCGCTTGCAACCTTAACAGAACGTGAACGCGATATTATAAAATATTTTTTCGGAATAGGAACACCCGAACTCACGCTTGAAGAAATAGGCGACAAATTTGACCTTACACGCGAACGCGTGCGGCAAATTAAAGAAAAGGCTATTCGCCGTTTGCGTCAGTGTTCGCGAAGCAAATTACTGAAACCATATTTAGGCTCATAAAAATACAGATGGGATAATCTTTCTGTTACAGATAAAAAGCAAAGCGCAATTAGATTGTACTTTGCTTTTTTTATCTTCATATAATCAAGTCAGGAAAAATCTTTGCAAGTCAATATAGATGTTAATAATTAGATTTTTATAATCTGTTTATGTAAGATATTTCATATATCTTTGCATATTATTTAAAAGCGCAGAATTATGAAAAAAGTTATTTTATTTTTTGCAGTTATGCAAATATTCTGGTTGTCGTACAGTCAGCAAAAGCCACAATCTTTTGTTGAAGGAGCAGACATTTCAAAAACTTTCGATACCGCTCGCCTGCATCGCATCGATAACGCTTATCAAAAACTTGTTGATGAAGGTATTTTGCCTAATGCAGTAACATTTGTTGCGCACAAGGGAAATATTGTGCATTACAAAGCGTTTGGGTGGCGCGATATTGACAAAAAAACACCATGCAGAAAAGATGATATTTTTCGCATGGCATCGCAAACCAAAGCAATTGCTGTTGTTGCACTTATGACGCTTTTTGAAGAAGGACGTTTTCAACTTGACGAAAATATAAAAAAATATATACCCGAATTTGAAAATCCGCAAGTTATAGAAACGTATAATCCCGCTGACACAACATATACAACGCGCCCTGCAACACGAGATATTACTATTCGGCATTTAATTACGCACACATCCGGAATTTCGGCATACGATATTCAACTTTCTGCAATATGCGCAAAAAACGGAATCCCGCCGCTTAATACAAAGGCAGACATTACTCTCGGCGAAGCAGTACGGAGACTGGCAAAAATTCCTTTGGCGCACGACCCCGGCGTTAAATTTACTTACGGCATGAGCGTTGATGTTCTCGGATATTTGATTGAAATACTTTCGGGGAAATCGGTTGACATATTTATCAAAGAGCGTATTTTTGATCCGCTTGGCATGAAAGATACTTATTTTTATTTACCAAACGACAAAACAGAACGCCTTGTTACTCTCTACGAATATCCCAAAGGAGGCAAACTGCAAAAAAGCAACCATCCTGTTCATCAGAGTTTTCCCTACGAAGGCGCAAAAAAGTTTTTCAGCACGGGGGCTGGTCTGAACGGCACGATTGAAGATTATGCCAGATTTTGCCAAATGATTTTGAACGATGGCGAATTTAACGGCGTGCGTATTCTGGGGCGCAAAACTCTCGAAATGATGCGTCATAATGGAGTTGGCGACCTTCGCGGTGAAATAGGTTTCGGCATGGCTTGGGATGTTTTTCGCGAGCAGTATGCGCATCGTTCCATTGCATCCACAGGCTCGTCCCGATGGGGCGGAATGTTTGGCACTGACTATATCATTGACCCGCAAGAAGAATTAATTCTTTTGGTTTATGTGAATGTGAGTCCCAATTTTTCGGGCATAGACCCCAAAACATTGCTGCATAATGTAACCTATCAAGCGTTGAAATAAAAGTGTCATGTCCTACTATAGGTTGACACAAAAAATCAGAAAAGATGACAGACAACAAACCAGTCAACAGGAGAAGTTATATTCGGTACAGTATTTGCTTTAAGGAAAAAGTAGTACAGGAAGTATCTTCGGGTTCGAGTATAGAAGAAGTACGCCGAAGATACGGAATAAAAGGCAGCAACACAGTCCAAAATTGGATAAAGAAGTTTGGGCGTATAGAATTGTTAAACGAAATAATATATGTAAAGATGAAAGGAGAGAAAGACGAAATTAAGCGTTTGCAGGAGGAGAACAGGCG
>JAISNL010000150.1 GCA_031276235.1 Prevotellaceae bacterium
ATTCTGTATTGCCAGCAGTTATTTACATTTGCGGGAATATTGATGCGTTCTTCGTCTTCGTTTTTTCTGCGAATATTTTCATCAACAGCCAGCCAGTCCTGAAATGGAAAAACGGCAAACATGGATGGGGATTTCAGATGTGCGGTTAAAATATTTTCGGCAATTTCGCCTGTGCAAATTTCTGGCGCATTGCCTTGCATGTTCAATATTTGGCTGTAATACTGCTGTGTTTTTTCGCGGTTTTCTTTCCACCATCCGCGCAATGTGGATGTGTCGTGAGTAGAGGTTGTGCAAACCGAATTGCGGGGATATGTTGCCGTATTTCCGAAATCGGAATTTAGGCTTTTCGACATTCGCTGGATTTCGAGTCCGAGAATTTGCAAAGTCTTTATCACTTCAGGCACGCAATCGGGTATCATGCCCAAATCTTCGCAACATGCAAGCATGTTTGTTGCACAAATCAATGCAGGCAATTTCTTCATTGCGCCTGCTTTCCACAGTTCATTATTGCGGCGGTAATAAAATTCATCGTAAATTTGGTTGAATATCTGTTTTTGATTATCGTTGAGCTTTGCGTATGCCGCAGATAATTGAGCCTCAATTCGCGGGTGAAAATGTTTTTTTTGGTATTCATCTTCAACAAAAAGCACATCGTTGGTTAATGAGAAAAGTATTGATTTCAATGTTTCTTTTTTTTCAATATTCATGGTTTTAAAAAAACTGTCGATTTTGCGTTGTGTGTTGAATTTGGATTTGAATTTCAATTTACTGTCTGTGCAGTCGAAAAAAGTTTTAATTGCGTAATTTGCGTCTTTTCCGAAAGTTTTTCGTATAAAACTGTTATCGAAACAGGGCGTTAGCCAAGTTGCATCAATCGGCAATCCGCGCTGTTCCAATTCATGGGCAGAGTATGGGAGCGCGGGATTGAAACGTCCTAAAAAGCCTTGCAGCGAATGTATCGGAATTTCCCAAATTCTGAAAAAGCCAAGCACATGGTCTATTCTGAACGCATCAAAATATTCCGACATTTTTATCAATCGCCGAGTCCACCATTTATAGGAATCTTCACTAATGCTGCGCCAGTTGTAAGCGGGAAATTCCCAATTTTGTCCGTTTGTTGAAAATGCATCAGGCGGCGCTCCCGCCTGACTTGCAAGATTAAAATATTCGGGATTTGTCCATGTATCTACGCTGTTGCGTGCAATTCCAACAGGTATATCGCCTTTCAATATTATTCCGTTTTTGCGTGCATGTTTGCTTGCTGCTTTCATTTGCCTGTGGGCATGATATTGCAAAAAACAGTAAAATTGTACAGATTTTTCATATTGTTTTTCAAAGTTAACTGTATTTATTTTTTTGAAATTTTCGTAATTCAGCCATGTATTAAAATCGGGAGTTTTGAACTTGTCGCGCAGTGTGCAGAACATTGAATATGGTTTGAGCCAGAAACTGTTTTTGCTGAAAAATTTTTTGTACGAAGCCGATTTCATACAGTCGTTTCCATCTTGATTGAAAATTTCTTTAAAAAATTTCCATTTTATTTTTATGACTTTTGCATAGTCCACAGTTTGCGATTTATTGAGTTGATTTTTTATTTGTTCGTATTTCTTTTCATCCGACAGTTTCCCCATCGTTTTCAAATTAATATATACAGGATGCAAAGCATGGGTGGAGATTGCGCTGTACGGGGAACTGTCGCGGCTGTCGAAAAATGCGCAAGTGTCGTTCACGGGCAATATTTGCAACAAAACCTGACCTGTTTTTTTCAGCCAGTCGATAAATATTTTCAAATCGCAAAAATCGCCAATGCCGCAACTGTTTTCTGTTCGCAGCGCAAAAACGGGAATCGCCGTACCCGCGCCGCGCCAGTTATCCTGATTTGTGAGCGAAGTTTCGAGCGTATGAATTTTATGTTCGCTGTGCAAAAAATCATTTGCAGAAAGCTGTCTATTGTTTCCTTCTTCCCACTTTATAATATTGTGCGTTTGACTGTCGATTATCACAAATTTAAATTCAAACGGACATTGCAGTTTTGCTGCATTTATTTTAATTTTCCAAAGCGGAAATTCATCGTCATTCATTTTCAGCGGTTTTGTCCAGTTGCCCAAAACATCGCAGTTGCCAACTATTGCCAATGAATTTTCTTTTGCAATTTGCGGCACATTCAGTCTAAATTCCAGCGTTTTTTCATACACTTTGTCATCATGCGTTTTTTTGCTGCGCCTGTTTATAATGTCTGTAAAAGCGGAAGAATAAAACGGCTGCGCATCGCTTATTTCGCGCCAGACGTCGTAAATATCGTAAAATTCGGTTGCGCTGTTCAGTTGCAATCGTCGGTTTTTTTCCCATTCCGAAGCAATTTGTTTTCCTTCGCTGTTTTTTATTAAATAAAAATATGTTATTGAGGATTTAATTTCGGATATTTCAATGCTCCAAAAGCCATAATTTTGGCAGCGCAGTGCAAATTCTTTGCTGTTGATTTTTATAAACAGATTTTCGCCGAACTTTGCAATATAATGTATGTGAAATTTGAGCAGCATAATCAGTTTTTCAGTTTGCGCACAATCATCATTCCATCGCGCAGGTTAAGCAAAACGTTTTCTACTCGCGAATCATTCTGTACTAAATCGTTAAATTCAACAATGCCGGCAGTTTGTCTGTCGTTATGCTTCACAGTTTCTACCACTTTTCCGTTCCATAAAACGTTGTCGGCAAAAATGAATCCGCCGATATTCACCATGCCGAACACAGTATTGTAATTATCGGCATAATTGCGTTTGTCTCCATCGATAAAGACAATATCAAATTTTTTGTTCAGTGCAGGAATCACATCTTTTGCATCGCCTGCATGCAAGTAAATTTTGTTGGCATATGGCGATTTGGCAATCATGTGTTTTGCCGTTTCCAGAATTTCGTCGTTGATGTCAATGCTGTGCAATTCGCCATCAGGCAGCAATCCTTTTGCCATGCAAAGCGCTGAATATCCAGTAAAAGTTCCTATTTCAAGAATAGTTTTTGGTTTAATCATTTTGCTGAAAAATTCCAGTATTTTTCCTTGCACGTGTCCTGAAATCATTCGCGTTTGTATTACGCTCAGATTGGTTTTGCGATAAATTTCGTGCAGCAGTTCGTCTTCGGCTGAAGTATGCGCGGCAATATACTGTTCTATTTTTTTATCGTTATCAAACATTTATTGAAAATAATTTTATTAAAAACATTATGAATAACTGAGGAATGATAAATTTTCTTCGGAAAAAATATCGTTGGCAATTTCGTGCAGTTCATCGGCTTTCAGAGCGTTTATTTTTGCTTTTTGCATGTCCATAGTTTCTATTTTATCAAACAGCAAAAGCATCTTTGCATTATCAATCATTCGCTGTTCATAATTTTCATTTTGAATAATCAACTGCCCTATGAATCTGTGTTTGGCATAATCCAAATCCTGTTTTTTAATTTTTGTTGACCGCAGTTTTTCAAGTTCGGAAAGGGCAAGTTTTATGCTTTTTTTCAGATGTTTTTTTGCCGTTTCAAAATAAATTTGGAATACTCCCGAATTTTCAAATGCTTCGTAGCTTGCCGAAATATCATACACCAAACCGTTTTGTTCGCGCAAACTTATGTTCAGTAATGAGGAAAAAATAGGACCTCCGAGCATGTTTGCAAGCAAACTTAATCCTGTGCTGCGGCTGTCGCTTGCGCTGTAGGCTCTGTTGCCTATTATGCAAAATGCCTGCGCCGAATCTGATGAACAGTCTTTTTTGAAAGGTTTGTATTTGCTTATTTTTTCGCACTGTACAGCATCCGAATTATTGTTGTATTTCATAAGATATTTGTTCGACAGCAAACTCAGTCTGTCAATATCGATATTGCCTGCAACCGAAAGAATAATGCGTTTGTTAATGTAATTGCGTTTTATAAAAGAGCGCACATCATCGACCGTAAACGATTTTACGGATTTTATTGTTCCCAGTATTGGCTTTCCTATGGCATTTCTTTTAAACATCAATTGCATGGATTTATCGTAAATAACTTCCGAAAGATTGCATCCTGATGAATTTATTTCGCTTATTATTACGCCTTTTTCTTTGTTGAGTTCGTCTTCGGGAAAGGTAGAATTGAATACCAGATCGCATATAAGTTCCAAAGCCTTTTCAAATTGGGAATTTTGTACTATCGAATACACAATCGTGCTTTCGCGACCTGTAAAAGCGTTCAACTCGCCGCCATTGTTTTCAAGTCCGTAACAAATATCAAGTGCCGAGCGTTTTTTTGTACCTTTGAACAGCACATGTTCTATAAAATGCGCTATTCCATGTTCTCCGTCAAGTTCTGCGGCAGTTCCCGCGCCTATCATCAATCCGCAATAAACCACATTACTTTTCGTTTGCTGTAAAACAATCCGTATTCCATTGCGAAGAGTTATTATTTCATGTTCGTTTTTCATGGCGGCAAAGGTACGAAAAATAAAAAATTACCCGTTGTCGAGATTAAAAAACATTAAGTTTTATCAAAATTCACATGCATTTGTCTTTGATTTTGCCTAAAATATTTGGCAGTAAAATAAAATTTACTACCTTTGCGCACTCAAATCGGAGAGATGGCAGAGTGGTCGATTGCGGCGGTCTTGAAAACCGTTGAACTGAGAGGTTCCCGGGGTTCGAATCCCTGTCTCTCCGCGATTAGTAGTAATAATTGATGTATTATTAATTGTACATTATGAAAGAAATAAGGGTGCATAACTGCATCCTTATTTGCTTTGACAGTGAATATTTGTTTAATCTTACTGATTGAATTGTTTTTTTAATGGCTTTGCCATTGACATAACATAAGTTATTTATTCAATCATTAAATTATTTTGTATCTTTGCGGCAAATTTGATAAATAATGGCATACAAAAAGTCAACTGATAACAGTAAAAAAAATGTTTCGCGGAAAACATTCAAATCAAAAGATCAATCGTCCAAATCCTATTCGCAAAAAAAATATACCCGTAAATCCAATGACAATAGCAGTTTCAGGGAAAGAACGGATGATGAAGCTGCATCCAAAAAACGCAGATTCAACGATGCAGACGAACGACCGAAAAGAACCTACAGACGCAATGAAGATAAAGGTTTCGGAAGAAGAACGGATGATGAAGCTGCATCTAAAAAACGAAGATTCAGCGATGCAGACGAACGACCGAAAAGAACCTATAGACGCAATGAAGATAAAGGTTTCGGAAGAAGAACGGATGATGAAGCTGCATCCAAAAAACGCAGATTCAGCGATGCAGACGAACGACCGAAAAGAACCTACAGACGCAATGACGAATATGCATCGCAAAGCGGATTGTCGAATAAAACAGAAAGGCAACCTAAAAATTATGTTCGCATGTCCGAACCAGTTGACAGCAGATTGCGGCGCAGAATAAAAGAAGCAAAGGTGAATAACGTAGCGGACGTCAATATTGCCGAAGACAGTAAGGTACGCTTGAACAAGTTTATCGCAAATTCGGGAATATGTTCGCGGCGCGAAGCCGACACGTTCATAAAAGCCGGAGTGGTTTCGGTGAATGGCGTTGTTGTAACCGAATTGGGAGTTAAAATTTCAACAAATGACGAAGTACTGTTTAACGGGGAAAAACTGCACGGCGAAAAAAAGGTTTATCTGGTGATGAACAAACCCAAAGGCTATGTTACAACGGTAGAAGACCCTCATGCCGACAAAACAGTGATGACAATTGTGAGCAATTATTGCAGCGAACGCGTTTATCCTGTCGGCAGGCTTGATAAAAATACAACAGGAGTTTTGCTTTTTACGAATGATGGAAATTTGACAAAAGTATTGACGCATCCGAGCTACGGAAAGAAGAAAATATATGCCGTAGGATTAGATAGAAATCTTACAAAAAATGATATGACGCGGCTTGCCGAGGGCGTTCAACTTGAAGATGGACTTGCTTTTTTTGACGAAATTTCATATACGGACGATAATGATAAACGCAAAATAGGAGTTGAAATACATTCGGGCAGAAACAGAATTGTACGCAGAATGTTTGAACATCTTGATTATAAAATTACCAAACTCGACAGAGTATATTTTGCAGGACTTACCAAATCGAAACTGCGGCGCGGCGAATGCCGTTTCCTTAGCGAACAGGAAATAATAGCGCTGAAAATGGGAGCGTATGAATGATATTCACAAAAAACATTAACGGCTTATGACCTCTGCAACTAATGTGCATCGTTCAGGATTTGTAAACATAATAGGAAATCCTAACGTAGGCAAATCAACGCTGATGAATGCTCTGGTAGGTGAAAACCTGTCGATAATTACAGCCAAATCACAAACCACGCGGCATCGTATATTGGGAATTGTCAGCGGTGAAGATTTTCAAATAGTGTATTCGGATACTCCGGGAATTATAAAGCCTAAATACCGTCTGCAATCATCGATGATGAAATTCGTGAATACCGCAATAGGCGATGCCGACATAATTGTATATGTAACAGATGTGGTAGAAAAAATTGACAAAAATATAGAATATGTCGAAAGACTAAACAGTATTGAAACCCCAATAATTCTGGTTATAAATAAAATTGATTTGACAAATCAGCAAATATTGACCGATATGGTAGAACAATGGCAAAAACTTTTACCAAAAGCGCTGATATTTCCCGCATCTGCATTAGAAAAATTTAATCTCAACAATATCTTTGCAAAGATTCTCGAATTGCTGCCCGAAGGCTCGGCTTATTATGAAAAAGATGAACTGACCGATAAGAACCTGCGCTTCTTTGCTTCCGAAATTATCCGCGAAAAAATATTACTGTATTACCAAAAAGAAATTCCGTATTGCGTTGAAGTGGGCATAGAAAATTTTGTGGAAGATAAAAACATGTACATCATCGAAGCGGTAATATATGTTGCACGAGAATCGCAAAAAGGAATAATCATAGGCAAAGGCGGAAAATCTTTGAAACTTGCCGGCACTGCCGCACGAAAGGACATGGAAAGGTTTTTTGACAGAAAGGTGTTCTTAAAACTGTTTGTAAAAGTTGACCCCGACTGGCGCGACAGCGAACAGCAACTCAAAAAATTCGGATATATTAATGACTAATCTCCCTGTAATTACATTTTGCTTTGCTTTTCCCTTTGATGATGTATTATCTGGGAATGTATGTTAACTGCGATTTTGTAATTTATTCTGTATTCTGTTTCTGTAATAAACAAACATAATGCCTGTGCATACTGTTATCGCAAACCCTGACATGTTCGACACAAATGCGCTTAAACCGAAGCCTTCGGGTGCGGTGAAAATGTATGTTGACGTTACTGCCGTCATAAATAATGCAGGAACAAGCGATATGAAATAATTTTTCCCGCTGCGGCAAAGATAAACGGTGATTGCCCAAAGCGTAAATACTGCCAGCGTTTGATTGCACCATGCAAAATATCTCCATAACACATTGAAGGGAATGAAAAAGAGAATAACGAATGTTAAGGCAAAAATTGGCAGGGCAACAAACAGCCGTTTTGTTAATTTGTGCTGGCTGACATGCAGAAAGTCGGCAACAATTAAACGCGCCGAGCGCAATGCGGTATCGCCCGAAGTGATTGGCGCGGCTACAACGCCCAGCAGAGCCAGCGCTCCGCCAAGTGTGCCGAGCCACGTTTTGGATATTATGTTAACAACTTCCGCGCCTGTGTTGGAATTGGGAGGAAGCGATGCCGCATAGCGCTGCAAGCCATCAACAGAGCCGAAAAACGATGCCGCTGCAGCCGCCCAAATCAATGCTAAAACGCCTTCGGCAACCATGGCTCCGTAAAAACACCGCCGTCCGTATTTTTCGTTTTTCAGGCAGCGAGCCATCATTGGCGACTGTGTGGCATGAAATCCTGATATCGCGCCGCAGGCTATCGATACAAACATCATGGGGAATATGGGTAATCCATCGGGATGCTGATTTGCCAGACCGGATGTAAGTTCGGGTATGGGCGCATCGTTTGCAAACAGTGAAATCAATATTCCCGCCGCCATAAACAGAAGCGCCGCGCCAAACAGTGGATAGATTCTGCCTATAAGTTTGTCGATAGGAAGCAGCGTAGCCAGAATGTAATAGGCAAAAACAATCACTGTCCACCAAAAAACGCTTACGTAGCCAGCGGTCATGCCTGCAAGCAAGCCCGCGGGACCTGAAATAAATACCGCTCCTACCAGAATCATAAGCAGCAGCGAGAATATCCGCATAAACTGTTTTGCGGCAAGTCCAAGTTCTTTGCCGTTGAGTTCGGGCAAACTTGCTCCTTTGCTGCGAACCGACATCATGCCCGAAAAATAATCGTGAACCGCTCCGCCAAATATTGTGCCGAAAACTATCCACAAAAAGGCGGCAGGTCCAAACATGATGCCCATTATTGCGCCAAAAACAGGCCCCAGTCCCGCTATATTCAGAAATTGAATAAGAAATATGCGCCACCATGACATTGGTACGTAATCCACGCTGTCGGTCATGGAATATGCCGGCGTTTGCCGATGCTTATCAATGCCGAAAATGCGTTCGGCAAATTTTCCGTATATAAAATATCCTGCAACCAAAACTGCAAGGGCTACACAAAAACTTATCATAGCTTTATTTTTTTTGATTCATTCGGTAAAATTATAAAAAGTTTATAAACTGCCTGCTAATACGGTATTTTTTGTTTGTTTTTGTCTTCATAAATCCTGTACGTTTCGCGGCGGCGGAAATTTCCCTTATGCGGGAAAACGTCTTACCCTTATGCGGGAAAACATCTTACCCTTATGCGGGGGAACGTCTTACCCTTATGCGGGGGAACATCTTACCCTTATGCGGGGGAACATCTTACCCTTATGCGGGGGAACATCTCTCACCTATGCGGGTGAACATCTCTCACCTATGCGGGTGAACATCTCTCACCTGTGCGGGTGAACATCTCTCACCTGTGCGGGTGAATATAAATAGCCACAGGCGTTGAGTTTATCAACGCCTGCTTACTAATTTAAAAACATTTTTATGAAAAAAAAACTATTGCTTGTGCAACAATATATTGTCATCTGCCGTTTTAAATATGCTCATATTACGCTAAAACTGTAATAATATTGTTTTTATATTTTCTTTATACAGCGCTATTTCCGCCAGCAGCGCTTCGTTGCGCGTGTCGTAGTGTATGCAATAATGATTTTTGCCGTCATCGGCTCTTATCAGCTGCACTTCTTTGCCTGTGATGCGTTCGGCGTCTTTGATTACGGGCAAATCAAGTTCGCCTGAATTTGACGATACTCGAATCTGCACCCACCAGCCGCTTAAATCTACCGCTCCGTTGGAACTGTTGATCATATCTTCTGCCGATATTTTCTTTATCACTATATTGGTGGCATGAAGACCAAGCGTCAGCACTTTGAATACTGTGCGGCGGTTTGCCTGATGTTCGGCTTCGGTTTTTGCATCGGGTATGAGCAGTTGTTCTTCGCCATATCCTTTCCACACAAGCCTTTTTGCATCTATGCCTTTTGATATGAAATAATCGACTACTGATTTTGCTCTTTGTTCGGACAGTTTCATATTGTATGCGTTTGAGCCGCGGGAGTCGGTGTGCGAGCCTATTTCAACTACAAGTTCGGGATATTCGTCGAAATACTGCACGTATTTATCCAGTTCCTGTTTTGATTTTTCGGTCAGGCGCGATTTGTTGTATTCATAAAATATATCTTTTATTTCGATATACATCATTTTCACTGAATCGCCTTCGGTGATTTCAATAGTTGGTTCTTCTATCGGAGGTTCTTCTATGATAACGGTTTTGTTAAGATATATTTTCGAGTGCAAATCCGAAAAGTTGGGTATGCCAACCGTACTGAGGGTTTCGGTATTTTCGTCATATCCCGGAGATATTGCTTTGATTTGATAATTCTTATCAGGATTTATATACACAAAGTAGTTGCTGCTGTCGGTTACGTTTATTTCAAAAAACTTGTCAGCGCTGTCCATTATGGCAACCGTATATTCTTTCAGCAGTTCTTTGGTTTCGCTGTCATATACGGTTCCGTCCAGAGTGATTACCTTGGGTGGAAAATCGTTGAACATGTATATGTCATCGCTGCTTACGGCATTGTTGCGATTGCTTATAAACAGCCCTGTATTGTTGAATGTTTGATGTATCAAATTAAAATCGTCCCATGATGTATTAAACGGGGCGCGTAAATTGTGGGCTTCGCCAAAAGTTCCATCTTCCTGCATGTAGCTGGCAAAAATATCCAGCCCTCCCATTCCCGGATGTCCGTCGGATGCAAAGTACAGAACGCCATCTATGAACGATGGAAATACGTCATCTCCTGCTGTGTTTATGTTTTCTCCCAGATTCACAGGACTGCCGTACATTCCTTTTGCGTCTCTGTCAACATACCACAGGTCAACTCCGCCATAGCCGCCGGTAATGATTGACGAAAAGTAAATTCTGTTGCCATCATCTGTTACGTAGGGATGTCCTATTCCATAGGTTACATTGCCCAGTTTGAGTTTTCCGTTTACTTTGTATCTGTTGTCCTTCACGCTTATTTTGAGTATGAAGCAATTCTGGTTATCGGCTTCGCAGCGGGTGCAGTACAGTTGTTTGGTTTTTGAGTCGTAGCAGAATGTGCCATCGTTAGCCTGTTCTTCTGACACTTCTTCTAATTTTTTGATTGCTCCGTACAGCGAGCGCGAGTCTGGCGATGCTATATATACGTCTGAATAGGGCAGCCCCGTGCGTTCTGATATTTTTTTAATCTGCGTTACTCTGCCTGTGGATGCGTATATTAAATTTTCTTTGTAAAACGATATTCCGTATTCGCTGCCTTTTGTATTTATGCCTTCCAGCGGCACTATTTCGTACAGGTTATTGATTTTTCCGTAATGGCTGGCAATCTCGCACGATGCTATTTTGGTATCAAGCAGTTTCATGTCTGCATCTTTCAGTTTTGCAACCATAAATAATTTGTGAGCGTCTGCATATTGTCCGTGCATCAATTTAACGCATCCCATTCCGAAATACAGGTCTGCTTCATTATATTTTGCCGCTTCGGCTTGTGCGTACCATTTTTGGGCATCCAGCGTTTTATTCATTTTCCTGTAACATTCGCCTATTCTGAACAGTATTTCTCCTTTTCTTTTCCTTACTTCCTCGTCTTTGCCTTTCAGATTCACAACCTGTCTGTACAGATTTGCCGCGCTGTAGTATGCGTTGTTTGCAAAGTAGCTGTCTGCCGTTTTCAGCGATTGTGCGTTAGCTGATACTGCCGATACAAGCGACAGTACAAATACCGCAAATGCTGCAATAATGTTATTAAAATCTTTATTTTTCATGTCAGTATAAAATTTATTGTTTATATATTAATTGTTTATTGTTGGCAAACTTGAATAATCGCGTGAATAACGTAAATGCTGTTCTGCGAAATTTTCGGTATAGTCAATTTTCAAATCAATAAAGTTGTTGTCGGCATCAAATATCGGCGTATAAACGGGATTTACAAATCCCTTGTATGGCGCAAGATTTAATTTTGCGTAGCGTTCAATGACTTCTTTGTGCAGCACAGGGTCGAGTTTCACCGCATAAGTTTCAACAATATTGCGTGCGGCATTAAAATCGCCTGTTGATTTGATTCGTTGAATTTCGGCTAACAGTTCGCCCAAATATTGTCTTACTTTGCTGTAATCGTTGATAACTGCAAAGGTTTTTCCATCGCGTTTTTTAAGTTCAACGGCTTTGTCATCGGCTGATTTTTCAAGTACATAGCGGGCTATAAGCTGACGATTCCGCATGTGCGCTTCTTCTATGCTTTTGCCTGCTTCAATGCGCGTTTGCTGAGTCAATAAGCCATTCATAAAGAATGAATAATATTCGGCTTTGTATGCTTCGTCGTTTGGCAGCAAGCCAAGTTCTACCATTTTCGGGTCGGCTATGAAATACAGCCCGAACAAATCGGCGCGTGCTTCTTCAACAGTTGCTCCGTACGACTGCAAAGCGTCAGGGTCAACGCCTTGAAGCAGTTTGCCTGAACCGTGACCCAAACATTCGTGCAA
This sequence comes from Prevotellaceae bacterium, assembly GCA_031276235.1. Lineage (GTDB taxonomy): Bacteria > Bacteroidota > Bacteroidia > Bacteroidales > UBA932 > JAIRKV01. Next base: position 12,063 of record JAISNL010000150.1, read on the forward strand.
ATCGGTATGAAGATTATCGGTTATAAATTTATATTTGCTCATCAAATTCAATTCCGTTTCGCTCCACGCAAATTCTTCAGCAAAGCCGTTTCCGTGCGATGCCTGATCATAGGCTTCGGTAATATTTTCTATGGTTACAGATTTTGACCCGTGAACAGCGCGTATCCAGTTTGAGTTTGGCAGATTAATTCCTATCGGCGTGGCAGGATAGCTGTCGCCTCCGAGCATTGATACATTGATAACTTTTGCTGCAATTCCTTTCACTGTTTCTTTTTTGAACTGCTTATCGGCAGGCGAATTATCTTCAAACCACTGTGCGTTGGTGCTTATGATTTCGGTGCGTTTTGTGGCTTCGGTGTTTTTGAAGTTTACATTTGCTTCCCAGCTTGCTTTCATTCCCATAGGGTCGCCGTATGTTTCGATAAAACCGTTTATAAAATCAATATGAGATGAGGTATCGGCAACCCACAAAACAGAGTATTCGTCAAATGTTTTCAGGTCGCCGGATTTGTAATATTCAACAAGTTTTTCGATAACCGATTTTTGCTGTTCGTTTTCGGCAACAGCAGCTGCTTTTTGCAGCCAGTAAACTGTTTTTTCGATTGCCGCTGAATATAAGCCTCCTATTTTATATGTTTTTTCAAATATTTTTCCGTTTTCTTTCACAAGTTTACTGTTCAGTCCGTACGAAACAGGCGTTTCATCGTCTGCTTTTTTCATGCTGTTATAGAATGTTTCAACTTCTTGTCTGTTTACGTTTTCGTAGTAATTGGATGCAGATGCCGTTATCGGGTCAACGCCTGATGTCTGGTTCAAGCGTGTAGCGGCAATAGCAGGGTCGAAAATAACAGGCACAATCAGAGATACAAGTTCGTCCCGATTCAGTTCTATTTTATTTAATGCCGTTTCGGGAAGTTTTTTTATTTCGGCGGTAAGGAAATCCTGCGAAAATTCGGGTACAAACTTATGATTTCCGTAATGATGATGTATTCCATTTGAGACCCAAATGCGTTTCAAATAAGTTTCAAAAGCTTTGAAATCAATGGAACTCTTATCGCCGTCAAAGTTTGTATATATTTGTTCGAGCGTACGGCGAATGCATAAATTGTATTTTCCATTCTGGTCGTAAAGAATATCGCGACCTTGCAATGCCGCTTCGTTCAAATAATAAAGCAGTTCTTTTTGTTTGGTTGTCAGTTTTTCAATTTCAGGAACTCTATAGCGTAAAATTTCCATATCTGCAAAAGCATCTACTTTATAGTTAAAGTCGGCAATTGCAGGAGTTTTCAATTCTGAATCTGTTGAAGATTTTTTGTTGTTACATGCATACAAACAAATTGTTGTCATAGCAATAAATACAGTTATTTTCATATTATACTATTTTATAAAAAATTTACTGACTGCAAAATTACAAAAAATAAAATTCATACATACAAGATATTTACAAAATAATTAATACGGTAGATTCAACATCTGAGTGCAACTTAGTTTAGAGATGAAAAATTAATAGGATATAACAACTCCTAATGTTGACAAGCGATGATAAAACCTAATTTTCACCTAATTCAAAAACTGCAAAACAACATCGGTAGCATAGAAAAATAACATACAATTACTTCTTTTCCTCTTTAATCGGGAAGCAAGAATAATGAGGCAATAAAAGGTTGTCATTGTTGGTTTATTGTGGCTGTTTTGCAGGTAAAATCAGGTCAAAATGAGGTTTTCTTTTGTTATGCCTTATTTATTTTTCATCGCTTGGCAAATGTATTTTGAAAATAATTATTACCTTTGCACCTGTGTTTAACATACTGCAGCCGTTTACGGACGGTTGTGTATTTTTTAAGTTTAATAAGTTAATGAAAATTATTAGGGAAGGTGAAAATTTTAGGGTTTTCACCTTTTTGTTTTGAAAATAATTATTACCTTTGCACTTGTGTTTAACGTACCGCAACCGTTCACAGACGGTTGTGAATTTTTAATGTTTTATAGTTATAAAAATTATTAGGAAAGGTGAAAATTTTAGGGTTTTCACCTTTTTGTTTTGAAAATAAATATTATCTTTGCACTTGCGTTTAACGTATTGCAGCCGTTCACAGAAGGTTGTGCATTTTTTATATTTTATAGTTAGAAAAATGGTTAGGAAAGGTGAAAATTTTAGAGTTTTCACCTTTTGTTTTGCAAATAATTATTACCTTTCACTTGCGTTTAACGTACTGCAGTCGTTCACAGAAGGAGGCTTTAATGATGCGATAGATAAAATGAGACGTTGACAGTTAATAATGATAATAATGAGCGGCACTGCGAGGGTTAGCGAAGTAATTCAGAAGAGTGAAAAGTGAAATAAAAAATAACTGTCCACTGCTTTGCATGGTTGGGACATTCGTTATTTTTTTATGTTAAAAACAAATTCAAGTCCACCGCTTGGGCTTATTTTTGCAGAGATTGCGCCTCCGTGAAATATTATTGCATTTTTTACTATTGACAGTCCCAAGCCTGTGCCTCCGAGTTTTCTGCTGCGACCTTTGTCTATTCTGTAAAACCGTTCAAAAATTCGCGGCAGATATTTGTCTTCTACGCCAATTCCGTTGTCCGAAAACGAAAACATATAATCTTTGTCTGTTTCGCCTGTAAGGTTTATGAAAATATCGCGTCCGCCGGAATGTGTGATGGCATTATCGGTAAGATTTCTGAATATGGAATGTAACAACGCGGGATTGCCGTGTACGATAATCGGTTTGTTGATGTTTGAAGTTATTCTCATGCGTTTATCGGCAGGCAGTAGCGCCGTATCGTTGATGATTTCCGAAATTATCTCGCGGATATCCACGCTCTGTTTTTCGATTAAAGGAGTTGCTTCATCTATGCGCGTAAGGGTAGCAACATCTTTGAGAAGTTGCGACAGCCGATTGGTTTGCTGGTAACTTTTGTGAATAAAATCAAGTATCTGTTCTTTTGATATATCGGGATTGCGAAGTATTGTTTCCAAATATCCGTGGATACTGCTTACGGGCGTTTTCAGTTCGTGATTGATATTTTGTGTGAGCTGTTTTTTTATTCTGTTTTTTTCGTTTTCGTAAAACAGTATTTCCTGTTTTTCTTTGTCCAAATCAATTTTTGCCTGTTGCAGCCGCGAGTATATTTGCACAATAAAACGCGATATTTCTCCAAGTTCATCGGTATGAAAATCTTCGTTTTCATCAATAATTTCACCTTTTTCGGCACGCAGGGCAAATTGGCGCAAACGTTTGATGTTTTGTCCAAGCTGCTGGGTAAATGCATACGTAACTATTCCGATAATGGCGGCAACTATAATCATAAACCACAAGAAATCTTTGTCAACTTTCAACAGTTCCACAAGCGGCATATTGTACGGAATGGCGGAACGTACTATATGTCCGTTTATTTTTTTCGATGAATAGAAATAATCGCTGTTTGTTGTTTCCGAATGTCGGCGTACAGTGTAGGCTGTTCCTGCTTTCAATGCCGTTTTTATTTCAGGACGGTTTGAGTGATTTGAAAATGAAAAATTAGCCTGCTCCGTGTCAAAAACTACATTTCCTAACGAGTCGATAACTGTTACGCGAAGATTTTCAAATTCCGATTTCTGTTTTTCAGCCACAAGCAGGGCTATTGCATTTCGGTCGGATATGACATTTCCTATTTGCGTATTAAAAAGTTGAAGTTTATAGTTAAGCTGTTCGGCTTTGAAAATTTTTTCGCGATGATATTGAAAAATAAAAAAACACAGCAAAAAAAAGCAAAGCGCCAACAGCAAAAATATCAATAACCGTTTGTGAAACGACAGTTTAGTTTTTAAACCCGTAGCCATAACCTGTTCGCGTTATGATAAATTTGCCGTATTGCTTGATTTTTTTGCGCAGGCGAGTAATATTTACATCTATAGTTCGGTCAAGCACAATTACCTGTTCGTCCCATACTCGTTTCAAAATTTCTTCGCGTGAAAATATTTTGCCTGTATTTTTCAGAAAAAGCGCAAGAATTTCCAACTCTTTTTTTGTAAGTTGAATATCTTTCCCATCCAGCGTGCAGCATTTTTTTTCTATATCCACGCAAAGCGTTTCATAGCGAATTTCCTTTGCTTCGGTTGTTTGAGTCCGCATTGCCGCACGCCGCAAAACGCTTTTAACGCGTGCAATAACCTCGCGTATCGAAAACGGTTTGGTGATGTAATCATCAGCGCCGATATTTAAGCCTGTTACAGTATCGTTTTCACTTTCCTTTGCCGTACAAAAAATTATTGGAATATTTGCCGTTCGCTCGTCGTTTTTAACAATCTGAGCCATTTTCAATCCGCTGATCGCTCCCATCATTATGTCGAGAATAATTAATGCGTATTTTTCCAGTTTCATTTGCAATGCCTGTTCTGCACTGTATGCCACGTCAACTTTGTACCCTTCGACTTCGAGGTTGAATTGAAGAATTTCGCATAAGGATTCTTCATCATCAACAACAAGAATATTATTATTTTTCATTTCAATAAAAATAAAATTATTGCAAATATAAGTTGAGTTTTTTATAATTTGCCATGACGGTCGCATATTTAACATAAATGTAACAGCAAAATATGATTGTACAACGTTGCGCAGTATATTCATTTGCGAATCCGAAGTGTGAAGCCAAGCCAGAAAATCATGGCATATCCATGCGTAGAAAAAATCATCTGCGAGATGTTATCACGCATTGTATGACGCTATACTGTATTGTTTAAGGAAAAAATACAATAATCACTGACTGATATATAGTATTATATGCTTAATCAAATTTTTTTGCTTCTTCCCATATTTCGTTCATTTCGTCGAGGGACATTGTTTTGAGAGAGCGTCCCTGTTTTATGGTTTTTTGTTCAAGATATTCAAATCTGCGCATGAATTTTTTGTTTGTACGTTCCAAAGCCATTTCGGGGTCAATGTCGTACAGTCGTGCGGCATTAACAATTGAAAATATCAAGTCGCCAAATTCCTGTTCCAAATGTTCATGGTTTTTGGTTAGCAGTTCGGTCTGAACTTCGTCATATTCTTCCATAACTTTTTCCCATACCTGATTTTTATTCTCCCAGTCGAAACCTACTGCGCTTACTTTTTCCTGTATTCTGTTGGCTTTTATCAGCGCAGGCAGCGCTGCAGGAATGCCGGAAAGAACGGTTTTGTTGCCATCTTTTTCTTTCAATTTGAGTTGTTCCCAATTTTTCACAACTTGATTTGCATCGTTGTTCACATCTACATTTCCAAATACATGAGGATGTCTGTAAACAAGTTTGTCGCAAATTCCATTTATCACATCTGCAATATCAAAATCTTCGGTTTCGCTGCCTATTTTGGCATAAAAAACAATATGCAGAAGTAAATCGCCCAATTCTTTACGAATTTCATTCAAATCTTTTTTTATAATGGCATCTGCAAGTTCGTATGTTTCTTCTATTGTGTGGTTGCGCAGGCTTTCAAAAGTCTGTTTTTTATCCCATGGGCATTTTTCGCGCAGTTCGTCCATAATGTCCAAAAGTTTGGCAAAAGCCGTAATCCGTTTATCGTTTTTCATTTATTTATTTTTATTGATATTGACTGTTATTTTTGCAAAATTAATCAAAATTTCCGTTTCTGCTGCTAAAAGTTATATGACGTTAAAGGCATCAAACATAATTGTCTATTCATTATATTTGCATAATTTTTCCAAACAATGACTCAACAGGACAAACCGAAATTATGGACGGCAGGATATATAAACGTATGTATAGCCAATTTTCTAATGGCGTGTTCGTTTAATCTGTTAATGCCTTCAATACCGCTGTATATCACAGAGCAACTCGGCGTGGCGCAAAGCAAAACGGGAATAGTGCTGTCGTCATATACTATTGCCTTATTGTTTGTACGTCCGTTTTCGGGTTATATCGTAGATTTGTATTCGCGAAAAAAAGTATTACTTGTCAGTTTTATTTGTTATGTTGGCATTTTTTTTGGATATTTCTGGGCGACAACAGTATTGTTGCTGATTTTTGTACGTTTTTTGCACGGCATAATGTGGGGTATGTGTTCGGTATCTACAAACACGCTGGCTATTGACCTTGTGCCAGCCGAACGGCGAGCCGAAGGCGCAGGTTTTGCAGGCACATTTATGAACGTGGCGATGGCTGTAGGTCCTTTTATTGCCATTCATATCTATCAGGAGCAGGGATTTAATACGTTAATAGCTTATGCCATTGGCATGGGAATACTTGGCATTATTGCAGTTTCGCTGATAAAAGCTCCGGTAAGACCAAAAGTAAGGAATCGTGAAAAAATATCTTTCGACCGTTTTTTTCTTTTACCCGCATGGGCTATATTTCTTAATCAGTTGCTGCCTTGTTTTGCGTGGGGAAGTATAGGCTCGTTTGTAGCGCAGTACGGTAAACATATAGGCATACCTAATTCAGGCATTTTCTTCCTGTTTTTTGCCGCAGGCATTATTGCCTCGCGAGTATTTTCGGGACGCTTGGTAGATAAAGGTTATATACATCATGTAAATGTTGTTGCAATGGCAACTGTGAGCGTTTCGTTTTTTGCTTTTTCCATACTGCACGGTCTGTACGCATTTTGCTTGACAGGTTTGTTTATCGGGCTTGGATTTGGAATGATGCTGCCCGCAATGCTGATTATTTATGTGAATATGGCGTCGAACAACAAGCGCGGAACGGCAAATTCCACATATCTTTTAGGGTTTGATGTAGGTTGTTCCGCAGGTATGTTTGCAGGAGGATTTATCACTGGCGCGTGGACTTTTGAAACTTTATACATTATATCTTCGTGTCTGTGCCTGATTAGCATATTTATTTACGTATTCATATCCAAACCCGCATTCGATAAAAAACGCTTGCGATGATAATTGCATTATCAAAATAATAAATAAAATAACTATTTCATTAAAATTTATAATTATTGATTTAATTATATTTTTTTTACTAATTTTGTGCTTTACTCACATATAAATAAAACAAAAAAGTGCAAATACAATGTCAAAAATTATAGCAATAGCAAACCAAAAAGGCGGAGTAGGCAAAACAACAACTGCCGTTAATCTGTCGGCAAGTTTAGCGGTGCTTGAATATCGCATTTTGTTGATAGACGCCGACCCGCAAGCCAACAGTACATCCACTCTTGGCTTTGACTTAAACAATATTAAAAATTCCATTTACGAATGTCTGGTTGACAGAATCTCGCCGCGAGATGCAATATTGAATACCGAAATCAAAGGCTTTGACCTGATTCCTTCGCACATTGATTTGGTAGGCGCAGAAATCGAAATGGTAAAAATTACCAACAGGGAACAAATAATGAAATCTACAATAAATCAACTTAAAGATGATTATGATTTTATTATTATTGACTGCTCGCCATCGCTCGGTATAATTACCGTAAACGCATTAACGGCTGCCGATTCGGTAATAATTCCCGTGCAATGTGAATATTACGCACTTGAAGGTTTGGGAAAATTGTTGAACACGATAAAGATAATACAGAACAAACTCAATCCCGACCTTATCATCGAAGGATTTTTATTATCGATGTTTGATTCGCGTTTACGATTATCAAATCAGGTTGTGGACGAAGTGCGTTCACATTTTCAGGATATGGTTTTTAAGACTGTAATACAGAGAAATGTAAAGCTTGCCGAAGCGCCGTCTCACAACAAGCCTGTAATTTTGTACGATGCAGGTTCGAGCGGAGCGGAAAGTTATATGAATCTGGCAAAAGAACTTATACAGCGAATACGAAGTAAGGAAAAGGCAGTAACAATTAAGGAAAAAATAACAGAATAACAAAAATAAGTATAGTAAATATTTATGATTAAGGACAGTATTGTAAAATCAATTATGGCAAAAAAAGAATCAGCTCTGGGAAAAGGTTTGGGCGCATTGCTTGGAGATGCGCAAAAAGTAGAACAGGTTAACGAACAGGTTCGCGGAATATACGAAATCAATATTGATGATATTGAAATAAATCCATATCAGCCGCGTACAAATTTTGATGAAGACGCACTGAACGAATTAGCCGAATCAATAAAAGAACACGGAATAATTCAACCGATAACAGTTCGTCAGGTAGATGATAAATATCAAATAATAAGCGGAGAACGCCGATTTAGAGCATCCAGAATTGCAGGACAGAAAAGAATACCTGCATACGTTAGAACAACCAACGATCAGGGAATGCTCGAACTCGCCCTGATAGAAAATATTCAGCGTGAAGATTTGGATGCAATAGAAGTTGCTTCAAGTTTCAACCGTTTGATTGAAGAATGTAACCTCACGCAAGAATCGCTCGGCAGTCGCGTAGGCAAAAAGCGAGCGACAGTTACAAATTATCTGCGCCTGCTTAAACTTCCGGCAGAAATACAACTGTATATTCGCAACAAACAAATGTCGATGGGGCAGGCAAGAGCAATTCTGAACATGGAAGATGAAACATTGCAAAAAAACATTGCAAAACAAATTATTGACGAAAACTGGAGCGTGCGCCAAGTTGAAGATGCTGTGCGAAAACTGTCGCAGGAAAAAACACAAAAACAGGTAACAGAACAGCATGTAGAAGAATTCCCCGAAAAATATTACAAACTTACAGATTCATTAAGAAAATATTTTAACACCAGCGTAAACATAAAACCCGACAAAAACGGAGGCGGACGCATCATTATAACATTTGACAATGAAGCCGAAATAGATAAACTGCTTGACAAACTTGATGCGTGGATTTGGTAGAATAATTGAAAATGATAGCAGAAAAAACATCCATAAGAGGCAAACAAACATACTATATGAAACAAAAACTAATTACTTTTTCGGTTATACTGCTGTTTGCATGTGCAGGCTGTTTCAGTAATAAGACCTATACGGAATATTTTAATATGGGACTTGATTATGCGGAACAGGGTAATTATACCGAAGCCATAGTCTGCTATAAAAAGGCGCTTGAGATTAATCCAAACGAAGCGGTAGCATATTATTATATGGGAATTGCTTATGTTAATCTGGGAAATCATGCAGAAGCCATAGGCAGTTATCAAAAGGCTCTGGATATTGATCCAAACTATGCAGAAGCATATGTTAATATGGGATATTCGTACGGACAAATGGGAAATCATACAGAAGCCTTATTCTGTTACAGGAAAGCGGCGCAACTTGGAAACAAAGATGCTCTAATATGGCTGAATGAAATCGGAGACAAATAATAAACAGTTGACAGTTGACAGTTGAGAATGATAATTAATAATAAAATGAAAAACATAATAATAATAAATTTGGATTGGCTACGCCGAACTACGCTCTTCGCAATGACAAACAAACACAGCGGCAGCGCGTCATTGCGAGCGTCAGCGAAGCAATTCAGAAAAGTAAACAGTAAACAAATAACAGTTAACTGTCAACAGTCAACTGATTTCTACAAGTGAATAACAATAAAAAATAACAAAATGAAACAAATATTAATAATGCTAATCGTTGCATTTACACTGTATTCATGCGGCGACAACAAACAAAAAGCGCTTGACAGGATAAACGCCGAAATTGCAGCGGGAAATTTTACCCTTGCCGATTCGTTAATTGACAAATATATTGCGCAAAATGCCTTGAGCGAAGATGAAACATACAATCTTAATTTTCAAAAAGATTTGATGCATCGCAAAAAACTTGATTTCAGAAAGAACAAAGAAGATGTACTCAAATACATCTCTAAATACTATCCAGAAGCAGATGATGCAATGCTCGAAAAATGGGAACAAACAAAGGCGCTCGAAACAATGATAATAGATGGCGACAAGAAATATTTTAACAGCGCGGCGCGAAATTTATTTCGTATTGACAGGGAAGCCCGCAAGCGCAAAATAGAAATTGATGGAGAAAGCGCCGATGAACTGCAAACGCTGCTTGAGCAGCATTTGCCCGAAGTAATGACGCAGGCAAAGGAATCTCCCGTACGTCAAAGCGTGCCGAAAAAAATGAAAATCACATATACGCTCACCGTGCCGGCAAACGCAGTTCCTGCAGGTGAAACAGTTCGATGCTGGCTGCCATATCCGCGCACCGATAACCGCAGACAAACAAATATAGAATTGCTTTCGATTAATTCCGACAATTACCTGATTTCACCCAATGAATACTTGCACAAATCGTTGTATATCGAAAAAACGGCGCAGGAAAACGAACCTGCCGTATTCCAATATTCATTTGTCATGTCATCGGCAGCCGAATGGTTCGACCTGAAACCCGAAAACATCAAGCCTTACGACAGGCAAAGCGAACTGTACAAAAAATATACGGCAGAACGCAGTACTCATGTAATTTTCAGCAGCCTGATAAAAGAATATTCGGCGAAAATAGTTGGCAGCGAAACAAACCCTTTGCTTGTATCAAACAGGATTCTTCAATATATCAAAGATAACTATCCTTGGGCAAGCGCACTCGAATATTCAACCATGGCTAATATTCCCGAATATGTACTCGAAAACAGTCACGGCGACTGTGGAATGGTTGGCTTGCTTTATATCACATTGTGCAGATACAACGGTATTCCCGCAAAATGGCAAAGCGGCTTCATGCTTCATCCCGGCGATGTAAATTTGCACGACTGGGCAGAAGCCTATTTTGAAGGCGCAGGCTGGATTCCTGTTGACCCGTCGTTTATACGCCGCAGCTTTGCCAACCATGACGCAAATGCTTTCTACTCAAACGGCATAGATGCTTATCGGTGGATTGTAAACGATGACTATTCGCAGGAACTTTATCCCGCAAAAAAATATCCGCGCAGTGAAACCGTAGATTTTCAGCGCGGCGAAGTAGAATGGAGCGGAGGCAATCTGTATTTCAATGAATGGAACTGGAATATAGATGTAGAATATTTGGATTGAAAAAAGATTTTGTTGTTAATAGATGGAAAACATCAAACTAAACTTTGGTATGAAGTTTATCCTGTGTAGTGGGTTGAAAAAATACCCACTACTTTTTTTCCTGACTCCGATACTGTTCCAGCCTTTATTTTATAAGCAGGCGTAAATTAACTATTTTGCAAAATATGCGTTACCGATTTGGATGACGCATTGCCTTTTTGCTCTTCGTAATGACGAACAAACAATCGTGGTTCAAGAGTATTTGTGTCATTTATTCTTGTTTGCAGGCTTCAAAAAGCAGCCTTCGCAGTCGTCGCAGTTTATTTTTTGTTTGCTGTTTTTGTTTTGCTGTTCCATTTCTTCCTGCCGTATGCACTTTATTCCCAATTTTTTCATATTTTTATTGCGTGATATTTCAGTTTCGGGGAATTTGCCGTTTTTCTTTATCCATATATTTATGGACATTGCGGCAAAGCAAACAAGTATTATGCAAGTTACAGTGATCATTATTATCAAAAAATTTGCCATACGCCTGCTAAAAGTTTACGTGAAATCTGAAACGGATTCCGAGTTTGTCAACATTTGGATTGTTGCGGTACGACATTCTCCAAACCAAATCGACTCTCAAAAATCTGAAAATATTGTCTATGCCTGCGCTTCCTTCCATATATGGTTTTTTGCTTAATGAAAACATTGTTGTTTCTCCTTTCCCGTTTACCGGAAATCTGAAAAGTCCGTTATTGCTCGAAGGTAAATTTTTATTGGATATTCCTCCCCAGACGGCTTTAAATGTTACTATTTCGCGCCATTTTGTTTTCTTTATCAATGGTATTCTGTTAAATATTAAGCCCTGTAAATTGTATGCAAGATTTATTTCCACATATTTATCGCTTGCAAATTCAAAAAAGTTCATCATATTATACGATTGCGTATGATAGGCATAAGTTTGATTTGCATTATGAACAAACAATAATGGAAATGGCGCCGTACCCCAAATTTTCCCTGCGCGTGCAAAAGCATCAACAAATCCGAAACTTGAAATCCAAATACGTTTTCGAGCGGAAACAACGGTTTTTTGATAACTGTAATCGGAGCCGAAAAGATTTTTTATTCCGGCGGTATGCGAGAGCGTTATCACAGGTTCCTTTTTTGTCATTGTAGCTCGATAATGTTTGCTTTGGTAAAACTGTTCGTTTGGCGCAAACCGTATGTTGACGTTAAATTCGCTTATTGTGATTTTATTGATTTTGTTCAGGTTCAAATTGTCATCATACTTTTCAAAAATCAGCGAGCCTGCCGCTTTTTGAATAATATGCGAAAACGAAGTTTGAAATCCCCAGCCGCCTCCTGTTTCCAAGTCATACTGTAATTTCATGTTGGCATTATACACCATTTTATCAAAATTTCCGCGGTTGAACGAAAACAGAAAATTATCGCCGGTAGAGAAATTCAATTCCTGTCCGAGAATTTTTGTATTGTATTCATACGACAGGCTTAACATATTCATCGGATATTCCCACTGGTGATATTTTTTTTTGTTAAACGAATATGTGAGCGATTCAAAGTATTTTAATTTTTTGTCCTTTGTTCCGTAAGCCAAAAAAGTTTCAAAAAATATGTTTGGATGCAGATTTGCGCTTGTTTTTCCGCCTGCGCGGAAACGATGCCCTTCAACTTTATTGTGGCTGTACATTGCATTTACAGGTCCGAAATCAAATTTTTTAAATTCAATATATCCTGTTGAAACAATCATAAGAATATCCATAAAATTGCGAAACTGCTTTACATTGTTCAATGTGTCCAGCATGTCATAAATGCCCTGTTCGTTTTTATTAAGCGGTTCGTGGCGAGCATGCCGCCAAAATTCCTGCGATTTTATATCCGAATCGGCGATGCGGCTTTTATTTTCTGTGCCTTTATAATCAGCGTCGGGTCGCGGTTTGTCGAATATAAAATCTTTGTATGTTACGGTTCGTTTTGCATAAATTCCATGGCTTTTTTCAAACAAACTGAAATCAATATCTATTTCGTTTTTCGACAAAACCCATGTATTGTCAACTTTGTTGAATTCTTGAATCAGCGATAAATCATTAACAAAATTCATATTTATTTTTTTAAGAACTTTGAGATGAATTTTCTTTACCGCATAGGTTGAATCTGTTGTAATATAAACATTACCGTTAAATCCCCAATCAGCAGTATTATGAGGAAGAAATGTGATATTATGGCATTTTATTCCATCAATATCAACGGTATCGAGCAGATAAAACTTGTAGAAAGTATTTGCAATATTCGACAGCGGACTGACAAAGTGCTGATTCAGCATTTCAATATCGTTGTTGTAAATGTCAATATTGTTGAAAAGGAGCGCCAGATATGATGAAAGTCCGGCTTCATCAAAATACTGATCAAAACCCGACATTTTTGTTGCTTTTATAATTTCGCGCGATGTTTTCGGCGATTTTCTGTAATATCTGTCGCTGATGGTTTCTTTTATAAATATTGGCAAATAAGGTTTTCCATTGAGTTTTGAAGTATCTACATACTTGAACATGAATTGAAAATTGCGAAGGAATTTTTTATCTTTCAGGTCGGGTTTGATATTATCAAGTGCAAATTCAAGTTTTTCATAACTTTCGTATTCGTAGTAATCGTGAGCTTCGATGCGGTTATATTTTTTGTTTTCAATCACTTTTTGCATCAATGCAACCGCAGGATTGTCTTTTTTGCGATAGCGCACGCGCTTTGGTCGTACCACAGTTTCTTCTATATTAATGGCATCAGGCACAAGTAAAATTTTATATTTATTTTTTTTGCCTGTTTCTACTTTCAGCGTCTGCGTTTGATAGCCCAAAAACGATACGCTGATTTCGTTTGACGCCCAAAGTGTTTCGATATGAAAATTTCCTTTCAGGTCGGTTGATGTTCCTATGTTTTTACCTTGAAAAAATATATTTACAAAAGCCAATTCTTCACCTGTAACCGCATCAATTACAGAACCGTCAACAGTTGTATTTTGCTGCGAAAACAGCATGAATGGCAAACATATTAATAATAGAGAATATATTTTTTTCATTATTTACAGTTCAGATTATTCCGAATATAGGCAAATATTTTAATTAAATGAAGGATGCATTAGCATGTTTATAAAGTATCGAAGCAAATCAGGTTCAACCACAATGGGATAAACAAAACCGAAAAGAGCGCCGTAAAGATGGGCGTCGTGATTTATGTTGTCGTTGCTGTTGCGGCTCATGTAAGTGCAATAAAGCAGATACAGCGCTGCAAAAATTATACCCGGCACAGGAATAATTCCCATAAACAGCAGTTTGCTCCACGGGTTGAAAAATATACACGCAAACAGCACAGCCGACACGGCTCCAGATGCGCCTATACCGCGATACGCATAATTGTTGCGATGTTTTACTATAGTTGTCAACGTAGCAAACACCATTCCTCCGAAATATACAGCCAAAAAATGTATCATTGTGTTACCGATAGAAAGAGAGAGATAATACGTCAATGCCTGTCCAAACGAATAAAATACGAACATGTTTATAAGCAGATGCGCCCAGTTGGCGTGAATAAAACCGTGAGTTATCACACGATACCATTCATTTCTGTGTACAATCATGTAAGGCGACAGCAAAAGTCTGTCGAAAATTCGAGGAGATTCAAATGCGGCAATAGATGCAAGCACCGTAATTATTATAAGTATTAAAGTTAAATCCATATTGTAATATTTTAATCAGTTAAAATTCATAATTTATATCATTAGCAGTTAAATATTTTAGAAATCAATTCGCGCAGCAGTTCGCCATCATCGATTGCTACATGGTTGAAACCTTTGCTTTTCATGTCGTACTGGCGCAACAGTGAAATTACTTTTACTGTTTGAGGCATTTTGTAATTGCGTGCTGCAATTTCGTAATCCTTAATAAAATACGGATTTATGCCAAGCGCCGCAATAATAGCGCTATTATTAAGCCGCTGCCTGAGCAATGTCTGATATTTCAGTATTTTTGAAAATTGTGAAAACAATGTAGAAATTGTTACTACAAAAGGATATTCCTTAATGTTTTTGCTGAAATGCGAGGCAATTTTATTTGCTTTCAATATGTTTCTTTCGGATATTGCCTTGCTCAATTCAAACGTATTGTATTCTCTGCTTATTCCTATATTATTTTCAATATCAAGCGAATTAATTTTTTTTCTGTTTTTCGGCAAAGCGGTAAACAGTTTATTCAGTTCGTTCACAATTTTGCTTAAATCCGCACCTAAAAAATCCGAAAGAATTGCCGCGGCATCATGGTCTATTTCAAATCCCTGCTGTTTTATGTACGTTGAAATCCAGCCCGAAACTTCATTTTCGTAAAGTTGTACCGATTCAAGAACCTCACCGTTTTTTACAATTGTTTTATAAAAAGATGTACGTTTATCTATAGTTTTTCCTTTATAGCAAATCACCAGAATTGTTGATTTCAAAGGATTTTTGACATATGATTCGAGTTCTTCTATTTTTTTTATTTCCTGAGCTTCGCGCACAATCAGAACCTGATAATTGGACATCATTGGAAAGCGCCGAGCGGTATCGGCTATCTGGCTTATATCCGCAACATCCTTGCCGTAAATAATTGTTTGATTAAACGAACGTTCGTTTTCAGGTAAAACATTGTGCGCTATAAATTCGCTTAATTTGTCTATATAATAAGTTTCATCTCCCATTAAAACATAAACGGGTTTGTAGATTTTATTCTTCAAATCTCCAAGAATTTGGTTATATTTTGTTATTGTATCTTTTCCGCTAAATTTTGCCATTAGTTTTTTATATAGTGCAAATGTAGTGTTTTTTTATTATTTGTGTTTTGATTATTCAAACTGTTATTTGAAAATCTGTCGAAGATTTACAGTTTTTATTATAACTTTGCTCAATATTTTAATGAAAATTCTATTTAGTTTTAATGAAAAATAAAAATAATTTAATCATTTAATACTGTTATACATTTTACTGCTGTTAATGTGAGCAACAAGATAGGACAAAAAAGTTTAAATATTCGCAGTACTTCCGATGGACAGCAAATTTTTGACTGTGTGCGTAAAAAATATGTTGTTCTCACTCCCGAAGAGTTAGTAAGGCAGAATATTATAATGTACCTTGCAAATGTTAAGAATTATCCGATAAATTTGATGCGAGTTGAAGTCGGTATGAAATTCAACAATATGCAAAAACGCTGCGATATTCTTATATATAATCGGAATCGCAGTCCTTTGCTGATGGTTGAATGTAAAGCCGCAAATGTAAAAATATCACAGGATATTTTCAATCAACTGTCGCGCTACAATTTAGTATTTAAAGTTCCTTATCTTGTTGCAACCAACGGCAAAGATACATACTGCTGCAAAATAAATTTTGAAAAACAAACACATGAATTTCTTAATGAAATACCATCATTTGAAGCAACAGCAAATTTATAATATACCATCGGCTGCATCAACTGTTTGATAAAATCACTCATGCCAAGCACAACAAAAGACTGTATTTTAATTCAACCGCTTAAATCATATTCCCGTTATTATATTTGATAACAATTTGCCTGTTGCAGTATAATTTATAATATTTATCTTTGCAAAAATTTTATTAATAAAATTACTCGTATGATTATAGATTCAATTCTTGGTCTGGAACGCTATCGCAGAATGCATGAAGGATTTGAAAAAGCATTTAAATTTTTACGTTCCTGCGATATTACTCAACTCGAAGCAGGTCGCTATGATATTGATGGCGACAATATTTATGCCGTAGTTTCAGAAAACGACATGAAAAATATCGAAGATGCAAAACTCGAAGTGCACGATTCGTATATTGACATTCAAACTCCTGTGTCTGCAAGCGAAACGTTTGGATGGAAAGACCGCGCGCTCTGCAATACGGGCGAAGGCATATATAATGATGAAAAAGATGTTGCATTCTTCGATGATGAACCTGAAGTTTATTGTGTAGTAAATCCATTGCAGATTGTAATATTTTTTCCTAACGATGCACATGCACCGCTTATCGGAAATGGAAAAATAAAAAAAATAGTTATAAAAGTAAAGATGTGATTTACGCTTGGGGCGACAGCCGCAGATTTAATTCGTATGCAGGATATTTCAAACGTACGTTTGGGCAACGTATTCAAAAACTTGCCATTGATGCCGGTTTTACTTGCCCCAACAGAGATGGAACTGTCGCATTCAACGGTTGTACTTATTGCAACAACAAGGCATTCAATCCATCGTACTGCAATACAGATAAAACAATAACCAGACAAATCAACGAAGGCATTGAGTTTCATGCAAATCGATACCGTCGTGCCGAATTGTTTTTAGCATATTTTCAAGCATTCAGCAACACTTATGCGCCTGTCGAAATACTGAAACAACGATACGGCGAAGCCCTTGAACATCCCAAAATTGCAGGAATGGTAATTGGCACTCGTCCCGATTGTATTGATAATGAAATACTTGATTATCTTGCCGAAATTTCAAAAACAAAATATATAATTGTAGAATATGGGATAGAATCATGCTATAATGCAACTTTACAGCGCATAAACAGAGGACATTATTTTGAAAAATCAGTTGAAGCGATTCAGGCAACGGCTCAACGCGGAATAAAATGCGGAGCGCACATAATTTTCGGTTTGCCCGGCGAAACAGTGCAAATGATGTTTGACGAAGCAAAAATTTTGTCGCAACTGCCGCTTGATACCGTAAAATTTCATCAATTACAAATCATAAAAAATACTGCAATGGAGCATGAATTTGTCAATAATCCGCAAGATTTTCATGTATTTGAAGTAGATGAATATATTGATTTTTTCGTAAAGTTTGCAGAACGGCTGAATCCAAAAATTGTTATTGAGCGATTTGCAGGAGAAGTTCCTCCGCGATTTTTATCTCAAAGCGCATGGAGTCTTTTGCGCAACGACCAGCTCATTGCAAAATTTGAAAACAAGCTTGAAAAATTAAATACTTATCAGGGAAAATATTTTGTAATGTAATTTGTGAATCTATAAATTATTTAATGAGAACACATTAAAAATGAATTTTTCACTACTGACCGACTAAATTTTTTTCGCTACCTTTGCCCATCATCGTACTGGTTTTGATTGTTGCTAATCAAAAGTACAACTTCTTGGACAATCTTCATCGGGTTGCCCTTTTTTATCCTCAAAAATTTAGTCGGTCAGTAGTGATTGTTTAATACGTTTACCCTGCAAAAAATCTGCATAAAATTGATGATTTATATTTTTTTTGTATTTTAGCGGTTCAAAAACACTAACGAATATGGAAAATAATGAAGAAAAAATTATCGGATTACCTGATAATGCATTTACAGAACTCAAGCATGACGAAGAATATAAACCTGTCATGCCGGCAAATAAAAAATTCCCCGAAGCAAACGCATGGTCGGTATTGTGGGGACTGTTAATGGTTGCTCTGTTTTCAGCGGCGGCAGCATATCTCGGATTGAAAGTAGGGCAGGTTTTTGAAGCTGCCATTCCTATTGCCATCATTGCAGTTGGACTTTCTACGGTAGCAAAGCGCAAAAACGCTCTCGGCGAAAATATAATTATTCAGTCGATAGGCTCAAGTTCGGGAGTTATTGTAGCAGGCGCAATTTTCACGCTGCCTGCCTTATATATCCTTCAAGCAAAATATCCCGAAATGTCGGTTTCATTTGTACAGATATTACTCAGTTCGCTGTTGGGCGGTATTTTGGGTATATTGTTTTTAATACCTTTTCGCAAATATTTCGTTAAGGATATGCATGGGAAATATCCTTTTCCCGAAGCCACAGCTACAACTCAGGTGCTTGTGTCGGGAGAAAAAGGAGGCTCGCAGGCAAAACCGCTTATAATTGCAGGAATTGTTGGAGGACTTTACGATTTTATCATCGCAACATTCGGACTGTGGGCAGAAACGTTCAAAAGCACAGTTTGCGAATGGGGACAGGCTGTTGCTGATAAAACAAAACTTTTTTTCGGAATAAATACAGGCGCAGCGGTTCTCGGACTTGGATATATTGTAGGGCTGAAATACGCTGCAATTATCTGCTTTGGCTCGTTTCTGGTATGGTTTGTAATTATCCCACTGTTACCTTTATTGGGCGACAATATACTGATGCTACTCAACTCTACATATACAGGCGGCATTGACAAAATGTCCCCGCAGGATATATTTCAGGGACTAAAACCTGTGCCTGATGCTATAACTTTTTCAGGTTTTGCCCGTCACATAGGCATAGGCGGAATAGCAACGGCGGGAATTATTGGAATAATAAAATCATGGAAAATAATAAAAGGCGCAATAGGTTTGGTTTCAAATGAAATGAAAAACAAATCGACAAGTACAAATAAAGAAATTATACGCACTCAACGCGATTTACCGATGAAAATTGTCGCTTTCGGCTTAATATTTACATTGCTTGTTATCTTCTTATTCTTTTTTACAGGCGTTATGCAATTCAATTTGCTGCACGCAATTATAGGCGTTTTGGTTGTCGGCATTATAGCATTCATGTTTACAACCGTTGCCGCAAACGCAATAGCGATAGTAGGAACAAATCCCGTGTCGGGCATGACGCTGATGACATTGATACTTTCATCCGTAATCATGGTAGCCGCAGGGCTGAAAGGAGCCACTGGAATAGTGGCTTCGCTGATAATGGGAGGAGTGGTTTGCACGGCTCTGTCCATGGCAGGCGGATTTATTACCGATTTAAAAATAGGATACTGGCTGGGAGCAACGCCGGTAACCCAGCAAAAATGGAAATTTCTGGGAACGCTGGTTGCCGCTGCAACAGTTGGCGGAGTTATGATAATTCTGAATAAAACTTATGGATTTGTCGGCGAAAACGCTCTGGTCGCCCCTCAGGCAAATGCAATGGCAGCCGTTATCGACCCGCTAATGTCGGGTACGGGAGCGCCTTGGATACTTTACGGCGCAGGCGCGGTAATTGCAATAATTCTTAATTTCTGCCGAGTATCATCTTTGGCATTTGCACTCGGAATGTTTATACCTTTAACCCTTAACGTGCCGCTTTTGGTTGGCGGCGCTATCAGTTGGTTTGTTACAACACGCAGCAAAAATGCAGAAACAAACAAACAGCGCGGAGAAAAAGGAACATTGCTCGCATCGGGCTTCATTGCTGGCGGAGCGTTAATGGGAGTGGCAAGCGCGGCATTACGCTTCGGTAATATTGATTTGACTGTGAAATCTTGGGCAGAATCGCAGGGCGCAGAAATCTTATCAATAATAATGTACGGTGCGTTGATAGGATTTTTATTGTGGCAAATATTGAAAAAAAACAAGCTATTGACAAAATAAAACGGTTGGATAATTACTACGGTAACAGATTTTAGCCGTATAAATGGTGATATCAAAATTTTGGCAAAATTACACAGTTGATTATTGTATAGAAAAACGTGTTAGAGAAACGTATTTTTTCTAACACGTTTTTTACGTAACCGTTGCAAATCCCATTTGTTGTTTCTTTGTATTAAAAATGATGTAAAAATACATGAAGTATCACACAAAATTATAAAAATCTAATTATTAGTATATTATCAATATTTTGCCTTGCAAGATTTTCAGAATGTACATCATGGAGAGTTTCAGTAAGTAAATACAGGGATATAAGATAGACCGAAAAATAACTTTATTATCAGAGTTTTTGGCGGCAAACAAAGCAATGCAAAAGGAATTGTCGGCTGAAAGGAACAGGAAACGGTTTAAGAAATGAAAACTATCCAATAAATAATGCCTAATATAATCGCCCATACAGAGATGTACACAAAACCACCCCATATATCAAGCAAAAAACTTTTAAAAGGATGTTCTTTTTTGTATTGCTTAAAAAAGTTTTTTACAGCAGGACTATCAGCAAATGATTTGTTACCCATAACATTAAATATTAAAATTAAACATTAAATTTTAATGCAAAATAAATAAAAATAAATAAAACAGCAAAATTTTTAACAAAAAAAAATAAATAAACATGAAAGGAATAATAGA
>JAISNL010000182.1 GCA_031276235.1 Prevotellaceae bacterium
ATCTATCAGAATTAACTATCCGCAGATATTAGGGAAATTAGTTTTAGTTTAGTTCCTCTATTATTTGAATATATCCTTTGATCTTTCTTTTCCGATAACATTTGTGTAACCGGAATCATAACAATTATCTCTAATTTGCCTCGCTTTTGATGTATGGCTTATCCAAAACTCAGGTTAATAAACACGTGGTAGATGATGTTGTCTTTTCCCGTGCAAAAGGGATGTTAAGTCATGATGAATTGGTAAAAATAGATAAAACATTAAAAAATTCCACATTCATTAATTAAATCAACAGTGATTACTAAAAAGCGTAATGACAATATTGTGAAATTTTATTATTTCAAAAATGTGGAAAAGGAATTGTATTATAATGTAGCAGAAGATGTGGAAAATGGTAGATTACGTATGTTTCTATATTCAATAACGAAAGCAATAAAATAAAAAATCGGTAGTCAACAATTTAGGCTTTAGCTACCAGCTATGTAACTCCTACCAATTTCAAAGGACTGCAAAGATATAACAAATTATTTAAACACAAAAAAATATCATTTAAATTTCATTTAAAACAAAGCAGCCCCGCCGAAAATGGCGGGGTTGCTTGCTTAATTAATCAGGATAATTTTAAATAAATTCAGGTTTTGGCGCATCGCCCGGCGCGTCAGTAATTTCGGTGTTCCACATTTGCGTAAGGCATTCCCAGCGTTGCAGTGCTCTGTAAAAGCCATCCTCCTGCTTTTCTACAGTTTCGCTGATAAGCGTTGTACCGGCAATAAATTCGCTCTGATAATTCGTAATCGATTGGCGAATATCTTCAATTAACTTAAAATTATTTTCCAAATCAACTATTACGGGACTCAATGGCTTTACTGTGCTGCTTTTGTAGGGTTTGATCCATACTTCAACCGAAAAGGCGACAGAGGCAATTCCGTTCATGCCGCCAAGCGGATTAAGTGGCGTCTGTTCGTCAACACCGATATAGGCGGCAGGGTATGCGTTTGTGTGGCTATCCAAGCGCGGGGAGATGTCTATCCACTTCAATTCTTCTATTTCCTTTATAGCGTTTGCTATTTCTGCGTGAATATGTATCATTGCTGTTGTGTTATTTTGTTAAGATGTAATTTTTTTTCTACGCATATTTTTTAATTTTTTTGAGAAAGTGCGTAGTGTAAATTCATAACTGTATCTAAACTGTATTTAATTGTATCTAATAAATTTCGCATCAATACAATTTGTTTATCTTCAACAACTTATTTCATCTGTCGGGGTGAGATGACTCGAACATCCGACCTCTACGTCCCGAACGTAGCGCGCTACCAACTGTGCTACACCCCGAATTTGAGCCGCAAAAGTATGAAAAAAATACGAATAAATATCATTACTGTAAAAAAAACACTAAATTTGTATTACAATAAATAAATTAATGAACGAAGATTTTATTCAGTTTATATGGCGGTTTGGTTTGTTTTACAAAGATGCGGCAGAAACAACCGATAATCAAAAAATTACTGTTATTAATTCAGGAATGATAAACCACGATTCGGGACCTGATTTTTTCAATGCCAAAATAAAAATCGGCAGTATAATATGGGTTGGAAATATCGAAATTCATATAAATGCATCCGACTGGAAACGACACAAACACAATATTGACAAGGCATACGACAATGTTATTCTTCATGTTGTAAAAAATGCAGACTGTGATATTTTTCGCAACGATGGAAGTAAAATTCCAACTTTACAAATACAGTATAACTCAAATTTGGAAAAACGTTACAGAGAATTATTGTCATCCGACACTTGGATTGCCTGCCAAAATTACATTGACAATGTAGAATCGTTCAAAATGAAACATTTTCTCAATCGTATATTGATAGAACGACTGGAACAGCGTTCGGCTCATATCAATAAAATTTTGTTGGATACCCGAAACGATTTCAAAGAAGTGTTTTACCGTCTGCTTTTTCGTTCGTTCGGTTTTGGTACAAATACTTTGCCTTTTGAACTTTTAGCACAAGCCACGCCGCTTGCCGCAATTAACAAACATCGCAATTCGCTGCTGCAAATCGAAGCTCTGCTGTTTGGACAAGCCGGATTTCTAAACGAACAGCCTGTTGATGATTATCAATCGCAACTGCAAAAAGAATATAAATTTTTGCAAAATAAATTTAAACTTAAACCTGTTGAAAAACATCTTTGGAAATTTATGCGCTTGCGTCCGACAAATTTTCCGACAATTCGTATTGCTCAACTGGCAAAATTTTTGACGCAAACAGACGGACTGCTCGCCAAAATCACAGCATTTGAGAAACCTGATGAATTAAATACTTTTTTTGAATTTAATGCATCCGAATATTGGAATACGCACTATAATTTTGGAAAGCAAACAGATAAACGCATAAAATCGTTTGGAAAAAAATCGGCGGAAAAAATTATTATCAACCTCATTGTTCCTTATCTTTTTGCTTACGGAAAAGCAAAAGGTGAAGACAAATTTACAGAAAAAGCATTTGATTTGCTCGAAATAATTTCGCCCGAAAAAAACAATATAATCACAGGTTGGGAAAATACAGGGATTAAGATAGAAAACGCTTTTTATTCGCAAGCGCTTATACAGTTGAAAACAATGTATTGCAACAATAAACAATGTTTGAAATGTGCAATAGGAGAAAATATTATAAACAAACAATAAATTAATAAAATATGAAAAAATTGATTCTATCGCTGACTTTACTGTCAGCAATCGCGTTAAATATTAGAAGCCAATGCGATGATAAAGAATTTTACGGAAGTTGTACAAGCATTACAGTCGGCAAAAAAGCAAGCGCCGATGGTTCTGTCATCACAAGCCATACCTGCGATGGACGTTATCGAACATGGATGAATATCGTGCCTGCCCAAAAACACAAAAAAGGCGATGTTACCAAAATATTAAAAGGAACATTATTCACCGAAAGTATGGACGAAATTACGCAACTGCAACTTGCTGAAAATAAACATCAAACAAGCGCAACTGCAGATTTTGAAGTTCCGCTGGGAATAAAAGGCGAAATCCCAGAAGCCGAAGAAACATTTGCTTTTCTATATACAGCCTATCCGTGCATGAACGAAAAAAATCTGGCAATAGGCGAAACTACTATCGAAGGGCGTAAGGAACTTGAAAACGAAAACGGAATGTTTTATATCGAAGAACTGCAACGTATAGCGTTGCAACGCTGCACTACTGCACGTCAGGCAATTCTGATGATGGGACAGCTTGTAAAAAAATACGGATATGCAGATACGGGCGAATGTCTTACTGTTGCCGATAAAAACGAAGTATGGCATTTCGAAATTTTTGGCGAAGGCAAGGAAAAAACAGGCGGAGTGTGGGCGGCGCAACGCATTCCAGACGACCATGTGGGAATATCTGCAAATATTCCTCGAATTGCAGAAATAAATACGGAAGATAAAGATAATTTTATGGCATCGGATAATGTGTTTGAAGTTGCAAAAAAATTGAATCTTTGGGATGGGAAATCAATTTTCAAATTTTGGAAGGCATACGGAGGCAAAAAACCTTTTTCAATACGCGAATGGTTTGTTTTGAGTTCAGTTGCTCCATCGTTGAAATTATCGTTGCAAGATGAAGAACTTCCATTTTCGGTGAAGCCTGAAAAACTTGTATCGGTGCGGGATGTATTGAAATTCTTTCGTTCAACATACGAAGATACGGAACATGATATGACAAAAAATCTGCTGGTAACACGCAAAAAACCGAATAGCGAAGAAACAGAACTTGTAAAAAGCGATTATGCCAATCCATGGATGTCCACACAAATGATTGCAAGCATAAACAAGATTAAGGACAGTACTGTTGTCAGAGTTCGCAATATTGCCGTTCCTCAATGTTCGTATGCCCACGTTATTCAAATCCGCAATGAAGTGCCAGATGAAATTGCCTGTGTTGCTTATTTTGCAAACGACAATCCTGCCCAAAGTCCGCGTTTTCCTGTTTATGCGAATATTTTGCAAACGCCGAAACCTTTTCATCTTTCGGGACATAAACGCTTTACTGACGATGCCGCCGCATGGATATATCGACAGGCAAACAAATTAGCCACAATTCGCTGGCAGGAATCGCGCAAAAAACTTGAAAAAATCAGAGATGATTTTGAAGATAAAATGTTTGAAGAACAAGCCACCGTGGATGCAGAATCGATGAAAATATTGAAAGCGCATGGACAACAAGCTTTTCAGGAATATTTAACACAATATCTTGACACATTCTCAACCGAAACCATCAATGCGTGGAATAAACTGCGCGAAGAATTATGGTACACGCTTATCAGAGGATTATGATTAAAAACGGCAAAACTTTGACTGAAGATTTCAGAGGATATTTATGAATATAAAGATGAAAAAAACGGTGCTTATGGAAATTGGTACTTCAACCAGTTTGAGACGTAACAAAATTCTGGATTAGCATCATTGATACAGCCTAAGCGTATATCAACAATGCTAATCCAGAAAACAAAATCACAAATTTATACTGCGTTAAATATAATGGTTGAATCTACTGTACAATACTTATTACCGGACTCGTGCCGTCTGCTGCGCCTACAATACGCGATGTTCCTGTATTGGGTGCGGCTAATGTTCCTCCTTGCGCCCTCCAGTTTGCCATGCAACGAAATCTGAATTGTACATCTCCGCTTATAATCGGGTTTGTAAATGTATATGTAGAATTGACCTGCACGTTAGTACTGCCATCTGCATTCATCGCATGAGTGTATGTAACTT
This sequence comes from Prevotellaceae bacterium, assembly GCA_031276235.1. Taxonomy (GTDB): domain Bacteria; phylum Bacteroidota; class Bacteroidia; order Bacteroidales; family UBA932; genus JAIRKV01. The sequence continues at coordinate 4,780 of JAISNL010000182.1, forward strand.
CTCCCAATCCCGAAACGTTTTCTATTGTTGTTTGTCCTACAACTTTCCATTCATTTCCGTCATAACATTCAAGCATCCAATATTTATGACCTGTTGCAGATGTTCGCGTCAAATATTTTATATTTATTTTGATACCGGGACGTAAATTTGTAACAGGAACTTTGAATAACCAGTAATCGCCGGGCCAGCCGCCGTTAATATACGGATGTCCTGTTGTTCCTATTATTCTTACTCCTACATTAGCGTTATTCGGGAAATCGGCTAAACCGCCTTCAGGCATATAACTTATTGTGCTTATACCTGTTGCCGTAGCAGAGCCTGTTCCCGATTTAAGAGCGTTAGAATTTACAAATTGAGAAATATATGTACCAGCATTGTAATGATCAGCAGAAAATTCCCATTCTACGGGAGTTTCAAAGCCTGTCAGTTCTCCTAATTCATCCTGATTAACGGTAACTGTAAATGTAAACCTGACAGGATCGACAGGCGATGAAATTGTAACCGTTCCTGCGCGAATTGTTCCCGTTGTATTTTCATCGATAGCAAGTACAACTGCAGTTTCAGTTGTTGATGATATATTAATCCAACTGTCATTTGAAACTGCTGTCCACGGAATATTTGCATCTACAGGACAGTTTATTATTTTACTTGATTTTGATGTTCCGAATAATAAAACAGGAACTTTCAAATAACTTCCTGCTTCTTGATGAACAACAATTTCGCGTCTGATATTAGGATTTTCAGTATTAAAAAATGTTACTGTTGCAGACCTGTCAGTATCGCTTATGTTTTTTTGCGCTGCAATATGAACGCTATCTCCTTCTACCCGCGTGGCAGTTAGCCAGTCGATATCAGAATTTTCGTCGCCATCTTCACCGCTTCCTGTATTATCGCCTGCAGTTACATCCCACTGCACATTTGATTTTACAAACATATAAAATGTTTGATCGTTAACACCCTCTATATTAACGATATCTTTAGATTCTTTTGCTCCCTGTTCGTTTCTTACGGTAACTGTAATATAAGGTTCGTTGGCTTTTTGAGTAAGGGTTATCCAAACCGGCTGTTCTGCGCCTCCCGCAATAATTTTGAAATATGCCATGCGTTGTGTCAGAGCATCGTTTGCCTTTGCTATAATTCTGAACAAACCTTCATCTTTTCCTCTGTCCGGAAATGCTTGACACCAGTCGTATTCCTCAACAGGAATAATTTGCCATTCGCCGATTGCACGTACAGTATAATAACTATATGGAGATGAACTGTTATATGCCGTATGTTCTATTATTAAATTTGAATAGTCTTCTTCGATATAGAAGTATGGCTGTTCGGCTTTCACATCATCCGATTCGCACGATGTAAATACGGTTGCTGATACAAATAAAATTGCAATCAGCAGTATATTGACTTTTTGTGTTAATAAATTAATCTGTTTCATAGTATTTTTTCAATATTTTCTGATTTTTTCTAAAACAATGTCAGGATAATTACTTATAATTGCATCTACTTTGAAGTTTATCATTTTTTCGATATCTTCAGGTTTATCCACTGTCCATACTACAATCTTCATCCCCGATTGCTTGCATTTTCTAATAAGACTTTCATTAACAAGATTAAAATTGGGGCTGTAATATGCGGGAATGAAATTCAGTTTTGCTATATTTTCTTCAAAATTATCATTTCCGGCTTCTACGTTATATGACAGTTTCAGGTCGGGATATTTTTTGTTCAAATAATTCAAAGCGCGTGTATCGAAACTTTGAACTATAAGCCTGTTGCCGATATTTTTTGACAGCAAAACTTCCATAACCAAGTCGCAAAATTCTTCGTATGCGGGAGAAAAAACATTATCTTTACCTGTTGCCGATTTTATTTCGATATTATAAAATATCGGCGAAAGTTTGTTCCTTTCTGTATAATTTTCAACGGAATCAATCAAATCGGCAACAAGCGGAATATGGGTTTTTATTTTCTTTTGGTTAGGAAAATCAGGATGAGGTTTAAGCCCTGTTTCGTATTTTGCAATTGAATCGTATGTCATTGAATAAAGATTATAGTTTTTTGTTTCATTTTTTGCGATTTCCTTTCCGTCTGGACGGGTTACAAACGTATAATTCATCCACGGGTCATGCGATACAATAACTTTCCTGTCTTTTGAAATATTCAAATCAATCTCGACAGTATTTACTCCCAAATTAATTGCGTTAATCATTGCTTCAACAGTATTTTCAGGCATTATGCCTGTTCCGCCTCTGTGAGCCTGCACGTCTGGCGCATAATCAAGTTTTAAAGAGTCGGTAAAAACATTCCCGAAATTATCTTTTGCTATTACTGTTATTTGTCTGGCATCTTTGTCAGGATTGGCTGCAAAATACCAGAATGTGCGCAAGTCATCGTCAATCATATTTTTAGATCTGTTATTGTTTTTTGCTTTCAGTTCACGGAAAAAATTAGGCGAAGCATCATAAACCCTGTCAATATTTATTTTTTTACCATCCTGATAACATTCTACCTGCCATTTTTCATTCCAGTCCCAAACTGCTGCAATAACACTGTTTGGATGATATTTAGACATGCCCCTGTTGAATATTTCCATCTGATAATTCATTGGCTTGTTTATTGATTTGTAATACCATGAAAATTTTTTTCCAGCAGATTCAAAAATTTTATATCCGCGGGGACTACCATCGTTATTGTGATTTCCAATCCACAAAGCGCCATTCGGAGCGGCAATATTATGTTCAAAAAAATCAGGTTTTATTTCAATATTATGATTTCTGTGCATGTGTCCAGATAAGATATTAACCTTATAATCCCTGCAAATTTCCAGCAGTTTTTCGCCGTTTTTCATGGTTTTGTTTTTTGTGTCTTTCCATCTCACAAACGGAGCATGCATTGCAACAATAAGGTGAGAACCTTTCGGAACGTAAGCAAGATATTTTTCCAGCCATTCTAATTGATTTTGCGTTATTGACGTCTGATAATCTTTTCTGGTACTGTAAATAATATTGTCCAATACTATAAAATAATCGTTACCCATGTTGAAAGCATAGTAAGTCGGACCGAATGCTTCGCGATAGTTCGCAGCAGATGCATGATCACCTTTTATATTTTGATTGTGATCATGATTTCCTATAACGGGATAAATCGGGATTTGAGCCGTTGAATTGAGTTTTTTCATTGGTTCAAACAGTTCAAGTGCATCCCACACAATATCGCCGAGCATAATTCCTGCCAATGTTGTATTGGCGTTTTTACGATATTCATCAATAGTATTTTTTATATCCGGGAATATCAGTGTTTTATATTCATCAAAATGCTCGGATTTTGGTTGCGGGTCTGCAATTGCTACAAGCGTATATGTTTCGGTATTTCCCCATTTTATCAAATCAAAATCGTATTTTTTGATTTCAGGATTAAATTTTTTATAAAAAACGGGAGCGCCGCCATCAAATGATGCCACATAACCGCTTGGAGTTATTATATATATAAAATCGGCTACGGAATCGACATCAAGTATAAAATGTCCTTTTTTGTCGGTTTTGGCAAAATTTTTACCATCCGTAACAACAACATTTTCGATGTTTGTTTTGCCTGATTTTACAACTCCTGATACTTGCTGCGAATACACATTTGCAACAAATACAATTAATAATAATACAGTTACAATTTTTTTCATATTTTTTTATTGTTAAAATTAAAAATTAATTTATTTTTACCAGTTTCCTGTTATAGATTTCAAACTCCACCATACAGGCGTTTTCATATTATTTTCACCACCCATTCGCTGTAATGCTTCGTGTGCATTTGCCGAATTTGTTGCCATTGTTGTATTGGGGTAAGCAAAACGGGTAGGAAGAATATGATCGTTCAGAGTACCTGTGCCGATAACTAAATCAGGATAGCCTGTGCGACGATATTCGTGCCATGCTTCCATACCTGTCCAAAACAGCGCAAGGTATTTTTGACAGGCAATAAGTTTTTCAAGTTCGGCATCATTTTTTGCAATATCAAATGCTACTTCGGGATGCGCAAGATACACAGTAATATCGGCATCGGTAATTGTATAAGGAACAGTCATATATGCTCCGTAAGACGACCATTTTTGTAATGATGCCTTAATGGCATTGTCGTAATAACTTTTTGCTGCGGTTCTGCCTCCGCTGATAAGCCCTTTGAGTGCCGCTTCAGCAAATATAAACTGCACTTCTGCATAATCCATAAAAGTATAATCTCCATCGTTGCGAACAAATACTTCAAAATTCAATCTTGCTACTCCTGACGTTTTTCTTTCGGATATAGGACAGCCGGCAACCGCTCCTTTCCATCCTCCCGGTTTCATAACGCCATAAACGGGAAGACGGGGGTCAGTATAAGTTCCCTCATCAAAAACAGTCATTTTTATAATTTGTTCCGTAAGATGGCGTCCTCCAGATGTAAAGGAAGGTTCGTCGAAATCATTTCTGTTGAAATAATACAAAAATGGAGTTGCGCCCGAAAATACGCATTTGGCATTATCGTCATTCGATTCAAAAACAGGGTAAGCAGACGGATTATCCAAAATTTCCTGTATTTTTGCTCCTGCATTCATTTCGTTTCGTCCGCTTACACGCATAAGCAGGCGAAGGTAGAGGGAATTGTTGAATTTGCGCCATTTTGCAGTATTTGCCCCATACATAATGTCGAGTGGAGATGTAAAATTCAGGCTGCTTGACTGATAAAGCGTATTTGCTTCTTCGAGTTCGGCAAACATTTGCTCAAATACTTCTTTTTGCGAATCAAATTTGGGTCGAATAAGCCCTATATTGCCTTTAAATGCTTCGGAATATGGAATATCTCCAAACATTTCGGTCAGTTCAGCAAGGTAAAATACCTTCAATGTATGTCCCAACGCTTTGAAAATGTCGTCGTTTTCTTCTTCTGCAAGCTGAAGCATGTGGTTTGCATTATTCGCATACTTTGAATAGAAATTCCAACGATTTGCCCAGTTTCCATCTGCTATGCTGTAAATATTTTCGTTACGGGTTGTTCCTCCTGCAAATGTGGTATATTGAATCAGTTCTCCGTTCCAGAACCATGTTGTATATGCCCAGTCGTTAGCGCCTCCGACAAGTATGGGGACAAACATGTCGGCAGGTCTCGCATTACCCACATTAAATGTATTGGGATTTTCATTGGTATTTAGAAAATCTTCGGTACATGCTACAAAACAAAGTGTTGCAGCAATAATTAGTAATATTTTTTTGATTTTTTTCATAATAAATATTTTAGAATTGAAGTTTAACATTAATGCCGTAAGTACGGGTCATTGGAAAAGTCATAGGCTCTATGCCTTTTATGATATTAGTGCCGTTCACAACGGCAGTTTCGGGGTCGTATTGGGGAAAATCGGTTATGCAGAAAATATTTGTAGCAAATATACCAACGTTTGCACTTTGAAGAATTTTAAGTTTTTTACACAATTTTTGAGGTATGACATAATCCAGACGCAGTTCCTTGAATTTGAAATAAGATGTGCTGAATGTATTTTCGCGCGTATTGTCGCGAATCCACTTGTAATTTGCATAATAATCACGTGCATCGGCTATAGTCGTATTTTTTTTGTACGATACGCTTCCATCGGGATTTTTTATTGCGTTAACTCCTTCAATCGCCAGACCGTCATAACGACCTTCAATAGAATTTTTAAGTTTACCCGTATAACTCAAAGCAAAATTTGTTACCGAATAGCAGTTCCCGCCTTTTTGCCATGCAAATGTCATGCCGAGAATGAAATCCTTATATCTGAATCTTTGGGTCATTCCCGCTTTCCAGTCAGGATTTACTTTTGCTATTCTGGAAGTCGGGCTTTGGTCTAAAACAGGATTACCCGTACTTTCTGTTATAAGTTTCATGCCCGAACAATCAATACGATTCCCGTTTTCATCAACATAATATGAATTTTCTGGCGCTCTCTGGTAATCGCGTCCGTAAATCCAGTAATCGCCTTCGCCTATGTATGAATAAATATAAGTACGGCTGCCTATTGTAGTTGATGTCGGTGCCTGATACGGCTGGGCAGGAGCCCAGTCATCCGTCATTTTTTTAATGACAAAATTATTTTTCGACCAGTTTGCATTGATACTCCATGTAAAATCTTTTGTCTTTACAGGTGTATATGCTGCTTCAATTTCAATACCTTTGTTCACAACTTCTCCTATATTTATAACCATACTTGTAGAGCCTGTAACCTGGTCAACAGGCGTTGAATATATTTGATCGGTTGTTGATGTATAATAATATGAAACATTTAAATCAATACGGTTTGACAGTAATTTTGTTTCGATGCCTACTTCATAATTTTCTATATTTTCGGGCTTTATCAGTAGATTTTTTCTTGAGCCGGGTAATTGATAACCGCCGGGAAATGCTGTTGAGGAATACTGATCTTCAAGGTTAAACGGATCTGTTGCATTGCCGACATTAGCCCATGCTAAACGTAATTTGAGAAAATTAATCGCAGGGAATTTTTCTTGAAAATCGAATACATTATTCAACAATACGCTTGCCGTAACCGAAGGATAAAAATATGACCAGTTATCCACATACAAGGTACTCGACCAGTCGTTACGACCTGTTATGTCGAGAAAATATGTATCAGCCCAGCTTAATGATACCAGCCCGAATATACTGTTTTTCTTTTCCTTGCTTCGGAAAGGCGTAATTGTGGCGGGAGATTCGGGCGTATCATTATTCAGTGAATACCAGCCATTCTGGTTAAGCCCGTTAACTACGCCTTTTGTGGTAAAATATTTATTTGCGAAGTGAATACCTCCAATGTATGCGTTTACGTCAAGTTTGTCGCCTATAAATTTCCCCCCGTACCTGAACATGAAATCAAGGTTAAAATCGAAATCCCTGATTGTTTGCTCGCTGTAATAGCCGTTTAAATATGAAATAGTGAATTTAGGTCTGATTTTTTGCCTGAATTCATTGCCTATATCGGTGGCGCCTTTTAATTCAAGTTCAAGTCCTTTGGCAAGTTTTATAATGAGCCTTGCATTTGCTGTAATACGGTCTCTGTCCACAGGATTAATCGCCTCGTATAAAGTTTGATATGGATTCCACGAATCGGAAGTTACAGGATAAACCAAAGAACTGTTTTTCAAGTTTGTTTCGGTATATCGCCCATTGAAATATTCCGCTTTCCATGCTTTGTTTATATCATTAACGTTGTATCCCCAAGCCAACTGATACATAACGCATGATTCATCGTAACCGCTTATTGGTATATTATCGGAATAACGACGCGTATAAGTAATCCTTGTATCCAAAGTAATGTATTTGTTTAATTCCTGCTGCATGTTTGCCGCAAAAACCTGATGAACAGTGTTGGTATTGGGCATTATCCAGTCGGTACGGGTATCCGTGAATGAGAACCGTCCCATAAAACCGTTCCCGTTGTTACCGTCTATGGAAATATTGTTTTTCAAAGTAACGCCTGTTTGAAACAGTCCTGTGTACCAGTTATCGGCATATACAAAGGGAAGTTTTGTATAGGTATCGTTTTCCCAGTCGCGCGATGCGTAAAGATAACGCATCTTTTTAGGGTCAAATTTTTCACCCCAAGCCCCACGAGATGTAGAATTACGGCTGGCGGCTATTCCATCCATGGCTTTATCGGCAGGAACAGTCCAGAAGCAATAGGGATTTACAGCATCGCTACTTGGTCCGTATTCTGTCTGGAAATCTGGCCACCAACCTGCTTGTTCAAACGAAACGGAAGAGTTGATGGTTACTCCTATTCCTTTTTTCATGCGTCCTTTTTTGGTAGTGATAATAATAGCGCCGTTAGAAGCAAGAGAACCGTAAAGAGCAGAAGCTGCAGCTCCTTTCAATACAGTAGCGCTTTCAATGTCTTCGGGATTAATATCGTTCATTCCGTTGCCGAAGTCAACAGAAACATCCGCATTTGCATAATTTGCCCCGCTGCCGCTTGCTGTAGGTCTTGCACTTGCAATAATTCCATCTATAACATACAGCACATTGTTCTTTGAATGGTTCAAAGAATTCTCACCACGCAGAATAACGCGGCGACTGCCCATTGGTCCTGTATTTCCTGACTGTATTTCCAAACCTGCAACCTTGCCTGCCATGGCATCAATCCAGTTGTTTTCTACTGCCTGAGTCAGTTCTTCTCCATTGAATTTTGTTACAGCATAGCCAAGTGATTTTTTTTCGCGGGTAATGCCCATAGCAGTTACTACCGATTCGTTTATCTGCTCTGCATCGGATTCCATTGTAACATTTACCACGCTTTGCCTGCCAGAGGCAATTTCCACGGTTTTGTATCCGAGAAACTGAAAAATCAAAACCGCATCATCAGGAACATTTCGCAGCGTATATTTTCCATCCATATCGGAAGATGCTCCAATATTCGCATTTCCCTTTACCGAAATATAAGCTCCGGGTAAGCCGGTTGCGCCATCGCTGTCGTAAATGACGCCTGTAACAACATTTTGCGCAGTTGCCACTGTCGCCAGACAAAGTAAAATAATAAACGTTGTAAATAATTTTTTCATCATTAAAAATTTTGTCATATAAATATTTTTTAGAATTTATTGCATTGAGGTTGAAAATTCTTTGGGTCTCGTCATAGTTTCGGTATATTCGTTCCCAAATCCATCCGTTACTTTTATATTTATTGTTGATTCGGGGCTGGATGCCTGCACGCGAAACATGTGAGTAGTGGTGTTCGTTACGAATGCACTTGTAGGCGCTTGTTGTCCCACTTCAAAACGTTTGGCTTCGTAAGAGATAATGTGCAAAGGGTCTTTTGTACTTATGCGTGTTACTGGCAACACGGTTTCGCCTTCTTTTACTTCAATATTCCAGTTTGGGTCGTAATTCCAGATATTTATAAGGATATAATTGTCGGCGCTTTGATTTTTATATTCGCCCGCATAAGTATTTTCAAACAAAATTTTATGTGTATCCGAAGCATGTGGAGTATATTTTTCGGCAGTTATATGTATTGTATTCCTGTCATAAGTGCGGAACTGTTTTTCTTTGGGATAACCAATACTTTTGTAATACCATTTAATATTGCGTCCTGATATTTCGTAAACGCCATAGCCGCCGGGTTCTCCATCTTTACAGATATGATTTCCGGCATATCCGTTTTTGCCTGTCCACCACCATGTAGCGCAGACAGCGCCGGTATTGTGTTCAAAGGTGTTGCCATCTGACACATTGTAATTCAAATGAGTATGTCCGGTAAGGTAATGTACGGTTGAGAATTCGGAGAAACAGTTTTTAAGTTCCGTTCCATTTTGCAGAGATATTGAATGTGTCTGGTTTTCACCGCTTATATTCACACTGTACAACGGACAATGCATTGCCACTATAACAGGCGCTGTTTTGTCGGTAACTGTTGCAAGGTCTTTCTTAAGCCATTCTATCTGGGCTGTAACAACTTTTTGGTTATAATTTCTATCGCCTATAATGCCAATTGAGCCGCCTTCATTAATATATTCAACATTATCAAGGACAACATAATGGATTTCGCCTATATTAAACGAATAATACGTAGGTCCGGCAACCGTTTTGTAAGTTTTTTCGGCAAGCCAGTCGTTTGCAAAATAAGGATCGTTATCGTGATTACCTATTGTGTTAAACAGCGGGCATCCAATACTTTTTATTGCATTTATGTATTCTGGTAAAGCATAACTGTTTTGATACCAGTAAAGTTCCCAACTCATATCGCCAAGCGTGATGCCGTAAATTTTTCTGTTCAATATGCTGTACTGAGCGCACATAGCCTTTGTTTCTGCAAGAAAATTAAGTTCAAACTGGCTTATGTCGTTGTTGCGGTTTGCCAAATGCAAATCAGCCATAGCCAAAACAGTATATTCGCTCTGGTCTGACTGCACAAGGCTAAAATCCTTTTGCTCTACAGCGGTTTGCGGTTGTGTTAAGTAGGCAAAAAACTGTACCATCCCGTTTTTAACAGGCGCTTCGTATCCTGAAGGCACGGAAATAAATACATAACCGTTTTCCTTTGCTGACGACAAGTAATAAATGCCGTTTTCATCTGTAACCGTTACATCGAATCCATCTGAAACAACTACATCTGCTACACCTTCGCTACCACAATACACAACGCCTTTAATGTTTTTGCCTGCAACGTCTGGAATACTCAAATTTGCAATAATTACAATATTCAAATAACTGAGCGACTCTGAAATATCTCCGCGAGTTACCGAAAAAGCGTAAAGCCCCGTATTTAATTCCGCAGGAACGATAAATGTAACAGAATTATCACTAACGGCAGTAACAGTAATAGTATAAACCGTACCGTCATTTGCCTTTAAGTCGAGAATATCGCCCATTTCAAAGCCATTGCCTTTGACTGTTACTTCTGCTCCTCTGTAAGTTTCAATCAAAGGAGGAATTATAACTCCGGTGATATTCAGAGTACTTAATTTTAAAGGTTCTTTTTCCTTTTCGCAACTCATAAATCCAACCGAAACAGCAATGGCAATTATGACCATCGCAATACATGATTTTAATTTTAGTCTTTTCATCGTTTTTATCATTCGTTTACTTATATAAAAAAAATTTTCGCAAAAATAAATTAATAATTATTTGCATTTTGTATTGTTATATCATTGTAATTGATATTTCATTATTTCGTTACAGAGCCAGCGGAAGACGATGCACACGATACTGTGAAAATGACAGACTTAAACTGCAGCACAGGCTGACCATTTGCATTGGCAGAATTATTATTAATGTACTTTAATAAATAATATTCAGAAACCTTTGCAAGGCGAAAACAGTGTCGGGTACATGTGCCGAGCATTGGTAGAATACAGTAAAAATGCGCACAATCAACATGATAATTTCTGTTTTTTTGCGGTTGCTTGTGGCTGCATACATTGTATTAGGCTGCAAAAAAAAATAATTTCTGTAAACATATTTTGAAAAAAAGTTTTTTGTATGTAACTTTGCAAAGTTTTAAAATATGATTGTATGAATGTCGAACATTATAAATTACTCGATTATAATAAATCAAACGGTACAAGCGTTTGCCTGTGCCGTTTTTTTATGTTTGCAACTTTTTATCCGTATAAAAAATGAAAGCAAAATTAATCCTTGAAAACGGAAATCAATTCGATGGAATATCGTTTGGCTATCAACAGCCGACTTCGGGCGAAGTGGTTTTTAATACAGCAATGTGCGGATATCCCGAAAGCCTTACCGACCCATCGTATATAGGCGAAATTCTGACGCTGACATATCCGCTGATTGGAAATTACGGAATACCGGAAAATAATATCGGCAACGACGGGCTGTCTCAATTTTTTGAATCCGAAAAAATACACGTGCGTGCGCTTATCGTATCCGATTATTCAGAAAACTATTGCCACTGGAATGCCCGCGAAAGTTTGAGCTACTGGCTTAAACAGCAACAAATACCCGCAATATCCAACATCGACACTCGCGCTCTTACAAAACTTTTGCGCGAAAAAGGCAGCATGCTCGGACAAATTGTGTTTGGCATCGATTCTCCATTTGCGCAAATTTACAATCCTGCCGCCGAAAACCTTGTAGAGCAGGCTTCATGCAAAAATATTATACGGTACAACGAAGGCGGCAAATATAAAATAGCGCTTGTTGACTGCGGAGTAAAGCACAACATTATACGCTGCCTGCTTAAACGCAACGTTGAAATTATACGCACGCCATGGGATTACGATTTTACTGAAATTGATTATGACGGACTGTTTATTTCAAACGGGCCTGGCGATCCTGAACACTGCACAAAAACAGTAGAAAATATTCGTAAAACGCTGAACGGAGACAAACCGGTTTTCGGAATTTGCATGGGTAATCAACTGCTGGCGCTGGCAAGCGGAGCAAAAACCTACAAACTGAAATACGGACATCGCAGCCACAATCAGCCTGTGCAAATGCTTACCGACAAGCGCTGTTTTGTAACTTCGCAAAATCATGGCTACGCTGTTGACAATACAACATTAGGCAACGACTGGCAACAACTTTTTGTGAACCTCAACGATGGAACAAACGAAGGAATATGCCACAAAACAAAACCTTTCTTTTCGGCGCAGTTTCATCCCGAAGCGGCAAGCGGTCCCGTTGATACGGAATTTCTGTTTGATGAATTTTTGAAAAAAATAGCCGAATCGTCAATATAATGTGTTATGCTGGAATACTGTAAAAAGATATGGAAATCAAATATAAGTTCCCAAAATCGGAACGAAAGATGCACATCGGATTTATTCATTCGGAAATCCCGAACAGGAGATGCACATCGGATTTGTTCTTTCGGAAATCCCGAACGAAAGATACACATCGGATTTGTTCATTCGGAAATCCCGAACAAGAGATGCACATCGGATTTGTTCGTTCGGAAATCCCGAACAAGAGATGCACATCGGATTTGCTCATTCGGAAATCCCGAACAAGAGATGCACATCGGATTTGTTTATTCGGAAAAAATATATTGGGAAATATAATGTTTTATATAAAATTTAATTTATAATCAAAAATAAAAAAATTATGAAATCAATTATTACAAAAATCGATTTATCGAAATTGAAAAATGAAACTCACGTTGAGTTTAACGAAAGTATTAAAAGACTTTTTATTAAATTTAATCCTCAAACTGTGGGGATTGATGCCTTGTACAATCTGTACTCAGCTGCGCTTGACAAAGAACTCGACTCGCTCGACTTTATCCGCAAAAGCGAGATTACGAGCATAATTAGCGAACAGGATCGCGTGCGCGACAATATTTACGGCGGGCTTGTAGATTCATTAAAGGGCGCAACCCGACATTTTGACCCCGCTTACAGCGCTGCGGCAACTTTGTTGCTTGATGTTTTTAAGCATTACGGCAATATACCGCGCAAAACGCTTGATGATGAAACGGCAGCCATCAAAGATTTGCTGCGCGAACTGCAACAGCCTGCGCTTGCCGCGGCGCTCGAAACGCTTGGATTTACCAACTGGGTGGACAAACTTGCAGCCGAAAATGCGGCATTTGAGCAGTTGATGATGCAACGCTATGAACAAACTGCCGATAAAACGCAGTACAGAATGAAGGATACGCGCAAGGAAACCGACAAATACTACCATGCCATCGTCAGCCAAATTGAAAATATGGTGCTGGTTGGCAATGCCGCCGTTGATGCTTTGATAAGGGAAATGAACACGGTTATCAGCCGTTTCAAGCATATTTTGGCACAGGAAAAAGGCGAACGGAAAGAGGGAAATTTATAATTTTAATCTTTAGTGATTAAATGGTAATGGATAGAAAAATAAAAAATAAAAAATAACAGATATGAAATTAAAATTATTTATTGCTGCCATAATTACATCGCTCGTATTTACAGGTTGCAGCAAAGACGACATTATTATTCCACAGGAATTAATAGGCACATGGAAAGCTATCTATGTTGGCATACTCGAATATGAAACTAACTACGACGACAACGGTTATTCGGCTTGGTTAATTGGCTCCTTATACACAAAAGACTATGAGGAAGGGGAAGATGCTCCCATATTGATAATTAACGAGAATCGCACTTATGAGCAAAGACAGCCCGACGAAGAAGCGGTTACAGGAACATGGGAATCAACAAATGGACACAATTTCATTACAGTTCGCAATGACACGAAAGAAAAAGCAGAATGGGAATGGACAATTTCTTCTGACGTAATATCAATGTTTCATATTCTTTCAGAAGATAGAAATGCGAACAAGATGATAATGGAGCAATATAGTTATAAGAAAGTAATAACAGAATAACCGTTGATAGTTTCTGGATTGGCTACGCCGAACCCTTCGGGTTTCGCTGACGCTCGCAATGACGGCACAATCACGCAAAGAGTCATTGAGAGAAGCGCAGCTACGAAGCAATCCAGAGAATTAAAGGTAGGAGTAAACCTGTGTGTTTGCCGCCCAGAATAACAACAAATAAATAATTGGTAAAAATATGGAACTTAATAATTTTTTGGAATATGTCAGGCAAATGACGGATGAAGACTTGGCATATATTTACAGCAAACAGGGCGAGTATGCAGAAGAATACATCGCCACTGTTGAAGAAGAATTAATAATAAGAGGTTATGATCCGTCAAAATTTAATTTATGGGAAACGGGACAGCAGCTACTTCTTAAACAAAAAACAGATTTTGAACTGTTAGAACTGTTGAATAACAAAAAATCATTATATGCACCCGATTTTGTGCGCATGGAAATAGAAAACCGTCAATTAACAGAAGATATATTGAGCGACCGTTATATATTGCAAGGCATGCAGGGCAACACAGTTGTGATGATTGTACTGGCTGTTGCAGGCGTTGTGATTTTTCCTGTTTGTAGAATAATTTTTCGTTTTCATTCACCAGCATTATCAGGCTCTGTTATGGCATTGATTGCTTTCATCATGTCTGCATATTATTGTGCGGCATATAAAAGATTATCATCAGGCAAAACAGTTAAGAAATATAATCGCAAAACACGCGGAGTAGCAGAAATTGTACTGATAATTATGTCCATAATTATATTGTTCAATATCGGATTAGGATTAATGGTTATATTATAACGAAAGATTGACTGTTAAGTAAATATAATAAATATATGAATAAACACAATATAAAAAAGGTACTGCTCATTGGTTCGGGGGCATTGAAAATAGGCGAAGCCGGCGAGTTTGACTATTCAGGTTCGCAAGCTCTGAAAGCAATGAAAGAGGAAAATATAGAAACAGTGCTTATCAATCCCAATATTGCAACAGTGCAGACATCGGAAGATGTTGCCGACAAAATTTATTTTTTGCCTGTAACTCCCTTTTTTGTCGAAAAGGTAATTGCAAAAGAAAAGCCTGACGGCATAATGCTTGCATACGGAGGACAAACTGCATTGAACTGCGGAGTGGAACTGTACAGAAAAGGAATTTTTGAAAAATATAATTTAAAAGTTCTCGGCACTCCCGTACAGTCAATTATTGACACCGAAGACCGCGAAAAGTTCAATCAAAAATTATCCGAAATCAATGTAAATTATATCAAAAGCGAGGCTGTTACAACCGTTGAAGATGCCCGCCGCGCCGCGCAAACGCTGGGCTATCCTGTGATTGTGCGCGCAGCTTATGCACTTGGCGGTTTGGGCAGCGGCTTTTGCGACAATGCGGATGAACTCAACATGCTTGCAGAACGGGCTTTTACTCATTCGCCGCAGGTGCTTATCGAAAAATCGCTGAAAGGATGGAAAGAAATAGAATACGAAGTTGTGCGCGATGCTTACGACAACTGCATAACCGTGTGCAATATGGAGAACATGGATCCGCTCGGAATACATACAGGCGAAAGTATTGTTGTTGCGCCGTCTCAAACTCTTACAAACAGCGAATTTCACAAACTTCGTGAAATTGCAGTCAGAATAATTCGGCACATAGGCGTTGTTGGCGAATGTAACGTACAGTATGCGCTTGACCCTAATTCTGAAGATTATCGGGTTATTGAAGTTAATGCGCGGCTTTCGCGCTCGTCGGCTCTGGCTTCAAAAGCAACGGGCTATCCGCTTGCGTTCATCGCTGCAAAACTCGGACTCGGCTACAGCCTGTCGGAATTGAAAAATGCCGTAACTCGCGATACATCCGCTTTTTTTGAACCCGCGCTCGATTATGTAGTTTGTAAAATTCCGCGCTGGGATATGGGAAAATTTCACGGAGTAAGCAAAAAATTGGGAAGCAGTATGAAAAGCGTTGGCGAAGTTATGGCGATAGGTCGCACATTTGAAGAAGCCATACAAAAAGGATTGAGAATGATTGGTCAGGGAATGCACGGCTTTGCTGCAAACAAAGAATTAATCGTAAACAACATCGAAAAATCGCTTTCCGAACCTACCGACATGCGTATCTTTGTTATAGCACAGGCGCTCGAAAGAAATTTTTCTATTGACGATATTCACAATCTGACAAAAATTGATAAATGGTTTTTGTATAAATTAAAAAACATAAACGATATAGCGCACAAACTGCATAACTGCAAAAGCATTGAAGAAGTTGACAATGAACTGATGATAACGGCAAAACAGGCAGGTTTTTCCGATTTTCAAATAGGACGTCTGGCTGATAAATCAAAAATGACAACAGATGATGCAATGCTTGCCGTACGCAGACTGCGCAAACAACGAAATATTTTGCCTGTTGTGAAACAGATTGACACGCTTGCCGCCGAATATCCTGCACGTACAAATTATCTTTACATTACCTATAGCGGAATGGAACATGATGTTGATTTTGCGGATGACAAACCCGTAATTGTGCTTGGTTCGGGAGCATATCGCATAGGCAGTTCGGTGGAATTTGACTGGTGTTCTGTTAATGCAGTGAAAACCGCGCGAAAAGCAGGATACAAATCAATAATGATAAATTATAATCCCGAAACAGTTTCTACCGATTACGACGAATGTGATCGCCTGTATTTTGAAGAACTTTCGTTTGAGCGGGTAATGGATATTATTGATTTTGAAAAACCCGAAGGCGTAATAGTATCCGTTGGCGGACAAATACCCAATAACCTTGCAATGCGTCTGCACAGTCAAAACGTTGCTATACTCGGCACGTCGCCCGTAAGTATCGACAGAGCCGAAAATCGACATAAATTTTCAAGCATGCTTGATACGCTCAAAATCGACCAGCCCGGATGGCAAGAATTGAGCAATATGGATGACATTTACAGATTTGTTGATAATGTCGGATTTCCCGTTATTATTCGCCCATCATACGTTTTGTCGGGCGCAGCAATGAACGTATGTTCCAATAAAGAAGAAATGGAATATTTTTTGAAACTTGCAGCAAACGTATCCAAAGAATTTCCGGTTGTGGTATCCGAATTTGTTCAAAGCGCAAAAGAAATAGAATTTGACGGCGTTGCAAAAAATGGAGAAATTATGATTTATGCAATTTCCGAACATGTTGAATTTGCCGGCGTTCATTCAGGAGATGCAACACTGGTTTTTCCCGCTCAAAAAATTTATTTTGAAACCATAAGACGATTAAAAAAAATAAGCAGACAAATAGCAAAAGAATTACAGATAACAGGACCTTTCAATATTCAATATCTTGCAAAAAACAATGATATAAAAGTAATAGAATGTAACCTTCGCGCATCGCGCACGTTTCCGTTTATTTCAAAAATACTGAAAACAAATTTTATTGACATTGCAACAAGGCTGATGCTTGGCAAAGTATTTGTGAAACCCGAAAAAACGGAATTTGATATTGATTACGTGGGAGTCAAAGCATCGCAATTTTCGTTTACGCGCCTGCAAAAAGCCGATCCCGTGCTTGGCGTAGATATGGCTTCAACAGGCGAAGTAGGCTGCATTGGCAACGATGTGAACGAAGCGCTGCTGCTGGCAATGCTGTCCGTAGGATACAATATTCCCGAACGCGGAATTATGATTTCTTCGGGCGAAGCAAAATCCAAATTGACTTTGCTTGAAGCCTGCCGCATGGCGCATGCAAGAGGATTGAAAATTTATGCAACTCACGGCACAAAGGCATTTTTGCACGAACACGGAATAGAAGCAATATCGGCAGGCTGGCCCGATGAAAAAGGAGATAACAATGTTATAAAATTGATAACCGAAAAAGCATTTGACCTTGTTATCAATATTCCGAAAAATTTAACAAAAGATGAACTTGATAACGATTACGAAATACGCCGCAGCGCCATCGACCACAATATTCCTTTGCTTACCAATGCCCGACTTGCAGCGGCATTTATTGAAGCCGCTTGCAGTTTAAGCATTAACGATTTGGAAATTCGCAGTTGGAAAGAAATAAAATAAAAATATCGGCAGCCTTTGATTGATGAAAAATACATAAGGTATAACAAACAAACTTCATTTTACCTTATTTCCCCGGCAAAACAGCCTCTGTACTGTTTTGCTGTTTTTGAATCAGGAGAAAATCAGGTTTTATCATCCCCTGTTAAACATTAGGAGTTGTTATATTATTAATTTGTCATCCCTGTAAATTTTGCCAAACATTTTGATGCGTCTGCATGTAATTGAAAATTTAATGCTAACTTTGACACATGAAATAAACTAATAACAAGCATAAATTATGGCACAAATAAAATTAATCGCATTGCTTATGTCAATAGCAGTTATCACAGCATGTTCGGCGGATGAAAAGCAAACCGCCGAAAAATTGAATATCAATACTGAACTTACAGAGGCTGAAATTTCGGCAGGAATTTTTACTCCTGAAGTCATGTGGAAAATGGGACGGATAGGCACAAGCCTGATTTCGCCCGACGGTAAAAACGCAGCATACACTGTTACTTTCTACAGCGTAGAGGCTAACAAAGGCGTAACAAGCGTTTGGATTATTTCGCTTTCCGATAACGGAAAAACCGTAAAATTGGCGGATGATGTTTCTGACCCTGTATGGAATAAAACAGGCGACAAACTGTATGTGATGAAAGACGGACAGATTTTTACCGCAGATATTGCATCCGGTTCTCTTGCACAGGTATCGTTTATCGATGGCGGTATCGAAGGTTTCGGCATCGCGCCTGCCGAAAACAGACTTTTTTACACAAAAAAAGTTGCCGTAGAAAAACGTAATTCCGCAGAAATATATCCAGACATGGAAAAATCGCAGGCAAAAATTTACGATGATTTAATGGCGCGTCACTGGAATTATTGGGACGAAGGAAAATATTCCCATATTTTTGTTGCCGAAATCAAAGACGGAAAAATTGCAAACGGCAAAGATATAATGGAAGGCGAAGCTTGGGATGCGCCAATGGCGCCGTATTTCGATATTGCCGAAATTGCATGGAACGGCAGTGGAACGCAACTTGCCTACACATGCAAAAAACAAACGGGAACAGAATATGCAGTATCTACACAGTCGGATATTTTTGTGTATGACGTCCAAAGCGAAACCACAAAAAATATTTGCAGAGAATATAACGAAAGTAAAAACCTCCAAGAATTTCAAGGTTATGATAAATATCCCGTATGGTCGCCAGACGACACAAAAATTGCCTTCCGCAGTATGCGCCGCGCAGGCAACGAGAGCGACAGGGAACGGCTGTTTGTGTGGAATAGCAGCGACAACTCCATGACAGACCTTACGCCAACATTCGACTATAACGCAACAAATGTGGTGTGGGATGGAAATGACATGATTTATTTTATTGCCCCCATCGAGGCTACTCATCAAATATGCCGCGTGAATTGCAACACTCAAAAAGTTGAAGTACTTACATCCGGCGACCACGATATAAATCATTTCACCAAAAAGGATGATATAATCATTGCCGAAATAACAAAAATATCGATGGCAACCGAAATTTTTAAAATAAATATTAACGATAACTTAAATATTTCACAAATCAGTTTTGTAAACAAAAACATTTACGACAATATCAAAATGGGCGAAGTGCAAAAACGTATGGTACAAACCACCGATGGCAAACAAATGCTTACATGGCTTATATTTCCGCCCGATTTTGATGCCACAAAACAATACCCTGTACTGCTTTATTGCGAAGGCGGTCCACAAAGCGTAGTGAGCCAGTTTTGGAGTTATCGATGGAACTTCCAGTTAATGGCAGCGCAGGGTTATGTTATAGTAGCGCCTAACCGCCGCGGCGTTCCATCATTCGGGCAGGAATGGTTAGACCAGATTTCGGGCGATTACAGCGGGCAAAACATCCACGACTATTTAAGCGCAATTGACAACGCGGCAAAAGAACCGTGGTGCGACAATACACGCTTGGGCTGCGTGGGCGCAAGCTACGGCGGATATTCGGTTTTCTTCCTTGCAGGCAATCACAACAAACGGTTCAAGGCATTTATTTCACATTGCGGAATATTCAATTTTGAAAGCATGTACGGACATACCGAAGAATTATGGTTTGTAAACAATGACTACGGCGGGTCATACTGGAGCGAAAATCCCGTTGCAAAACGCTCGTACGCAAACTCACCCCACAAGTTTGTCGCTAAATGGGATACCCCGATATTGATAATTACAGGATTAAACGATTTCCGCATTCCATATACTCAAAGTCTGGAAGCATTTACAGCAGCGCGGCTTCGCGGAATAGATGCACGTCTGGTTGCGTTTGAAAATGAAGCGCATCAGGTTTTCAAACCCCAAAACAATTTAGTCTGGAATCGTGAATTTTTCGGATGGCTCAATAAATATCTGAAATAAAGTTTATACAAAATAATTTACAAACAGGGGAGTGAAAAATCAGCAAGTTTGAGCAATGGTTTTTCACTCTCCAGTTTTTAAATGCCAATGAGAGATTAAAGCCGTCGCCGCACAGTATATTCCCGGGCGCAAAGGCTATTTATGAGGAACTGAAAAACCGTTTCCCGAGACACAAACGCAAAAAACAGAAAGACAGAGAATAAGAATCAGCAGTCAAGGCAAAAAGCCTCAAACTTGATGCTAAAAGCCTAAAACTTCACTCTAAAAGTCTAAAACTTCAGGATAAAATGTTAAAACTTGACAGTTGATAGTTATTTTTTCAGCATTTCATTTGCATCGAGGTTGTTTTTTTCAATATCCTTGAAATAATTTACCGTTCCAACTTTCAGTTCAACGGTAGCAGCATCGTCGCAAACAATAATTCCTTTTGGGTGAGTTTGCAAAGCTGTGATTGTCCACATTTGGTTCAGGCTTCCTTCTATGCCTTGCTGCAATGCTCGCGCCTTGCCGTGTCCGCTGGCTATTATCACAACTTCTTTTGCGTCCATTATTGTGCCTACGCCTACGGTGAGCGCAGTTTTGGGAACTTGGTTTACATCATTGTTGAAAAAGCGCGAATTGGCGATTATTGTATCTGTTGTAAGAGTTTTGATGCGTGTTCTCGAAACAAGCGATGAGCCGGGTTCGTTGAATGCTATGTGTCCGTCAGCGCCTGTGCCGCCAAGAAATAAATCTATTCCGCCGTATGATTTTATTTTTGCTTCATAATTATCACATTCTTCGGTAAGATTTTTGGCATTTCCGTTTAAAATATTTACGTTTTTTTCGTTTATATCTATATGATTGAAGAAATTAGTCCACATGAAAGAGTGATAGCTCTGTTCGTGATTTTGCGGGATGCCTATATATTCATCCATATTGAAAGTAACTACGTTTTTGAACGAAATTTTTTTGCTGTTATACAGTTTTATCAGTTCTTTGTAAGTTCCAAGGGGAGAGGAGCCTGTGGGCAAACCAAGCACAAACGGTTTTAAAGATGTCGGTTCAAAAGCATTGATTTTTGCCGCTATATAGGCTGCCGTCCATTTTGATACATTTTGATAATCGGGTTGAATAATTAATCTCATAAAGTTTATTTTTTTATTTTACTGCTTTTTCAGCAATTCTTTTGCGTTGTCAATAGCGGCTTTGGTAATGTCGCTGCCGCTGAGCATTTTTGCGATTTCCATAATACGCTCGTCAGGCGTCAGCAAACGTATGTTTGTTGTGGCGGCTCCGGATGATTCTTCCTTGTAAACAAAATAGTGATTATTGCCTTTGCTTGCAATTTGGGGCAAATGCGTGATATTTATTATTTGCGAATTTTTTGCAAGATTATTTATTATTTCTCCTGTTTTGTCGGCTACATCTCCTGAAATTCCTGTATCGATTTCGTCAAAAATTATTGTTGGAAACGTGCCGTTTTCTATTACAAGCGATTTCAAACTCAACATCAACCGTGATATTTCGCCGCCTGAAGCGACTTTTGCAATTTCCTGCGGAGCGATTTCTCTGTTTGCCGAAAACAAAAATGCAACATCATCTTTTCCGCTATGACTGAACGTTTCGTTTTCGGTGAATCGAATATTAAGGGCGGCATTCGGTATTCCAAGCGACTGCAGCATTTGCACTACGTGTTTTTCTATGCCTTTTATAACTTTTTTGCGCGATTGGCTAAGATTTTCGGCTGCGGATTTCATTATATCGAAACGTTTCGTCTTTTCTTTTTCCAACTCTTCCATGCGATTGTCAAAATTTTCGGCGACAACAAGTTTTTGTTTAATATTTTCGTGAACAGTCAGCAGTTCGCTTATTGTAGAAACTCTGTGTTTCTGCTGCAAATCGTAAATGACATTCAGGCGATTTTCGATGAACTGACGGCGTTCCGAATCAAAATTTACGTTTTCGTTAAGTCTGTCAATTTCATCTGATATATCGCGAAGTTCAATTCTGCATGATTCTATTCGAGCAACAAAATTTTCTGCCTGTTTCAGCAGTTTTTCAATTTTTTTCATTGCCGATATGCTTTCGCGAAGCATTGCGTTTACAGATGTTTCGTTGCCGTCAAGCGCGGATAATACGTTTGTATATGCCGTTTTTATTTCTTCGGCATGAATTATTCCGTTAAGTTCGTTTTCCAAATCTTCCTGTTCATCGGCTTGCAGTTTTGCCGATGAAAACTGTTCGTTTTGAAAACTTAAATAATCGCAGTCGCTTTTAGCCTGTTCGGCTTGGATTTTCAATTCCGACAGTTGTTTTTCTATATCTCTGTATGCGGCAAAAGCGGATTGATATGTTTGTAAAAGTTCTTTATTTTTTGCAGCCGTATCAACTATTTCCATTTGGAAAGCCGTGTTCGACAATAACAGGTTTTGATGCTGGGAATGAATATCAACAAGATGTTCGCCTATGGTTTTAAGTTGAGAAACGTTTACGGGGACATCGTTTATAAATGCCCGCGATTTGCCGTTGCCGCTTATTATACGGCGAAAAACCGAAAGTTCGTCAAATTCGGCATCGCTGGTTTCGAATACTGGTTTGAATCTTTTTTCGTCAAGTTGAAATACAACTTCTATAACGCAATTTTTTTCGGGATTTTTTATTACATTGGTTTCGGCACGCTGCCCTAAAGCCAATGATAAAGCTCCAAGCAGAATTGATTTTCCTGCGCCTGTTTCTCCTGTGATAATACTCAAACCTTTGTCGAAATCAATTTGCAACGAATTGATTATTGCATAATTTTCGATATTTATTGATTTAAGCATGTCTGCGCAGTTTAAAATTCGCTTGTTGATTCTTTTATTGTTTTATATTTTGATTCGTTGGCATTGTCAACTTCTGCCAGAATATTGTAAACTCTCACTTTGTCGGGCATTGGTCCTTGCGAATATATGTTTACTATTTCATCGGCTTTGGCATCAAAAAACAATTTCAAATAAGCAAGGTATGGGTCTGGTTTATCGCGAAACACTTTTTGTATGTCCGTCAATGCCTGAGCAACCTGTTCGCGTGCTTCGCTTGGGCGTTCCGACAGTCTGTCCAATCCCAGTCGGTGATATGTATGATAAGCAGATCGTACATTGCTGTAGCGCGAATTAAGAATATTATTAACAATCCAGTATCTGTTGCGTCTGTTGCCATCAAAGGCTTTCCAGCCGGGTCCTATTTCGTTTTGCGCGTTTGATACTATTTTTTGCGCTTTTTGAAAATATTCCGTGCCGCCGCGCGGTGAAAACGAATCGTAATCCAAACCTAAAATCAAATATACGTAATAGGCTATAAGCGATGAAAGATTGGATGTGTGCGTATTTTCATTAAATTCTATCTTGTCGTATTCGTTGTATTTGAACTGTATATCGTTGTCGGAAAAATTAAACATTACCGTATGGTAGGATGAGCCGAAAACAGGTCGTTGCGACTGTACTTGCATAGTGCCTTTAAACTCGCCCGAATTTATTTCTTCCGTAATGTTTATTAATATCGAACATTCAATACGTTCCTGCTGTGTATAAACATGATTTGTCCAGTTTGTATTGTTCACAAATTCGTACAGCGATTGCTGCAATGTGCTGAAAATAGTACGATTGGTAGAACCTTGTATGCGTTGAGATGATACGCTGATTCTGCAGAACAGTTCCTGTGCATTGCACGTGAATGCCGTAAAAATCAGACATAATGAAATCAGTGTTTTTTGCATGGCATTTACGTTTTTTTTGATTAAATATAAAACAATTTTAGATGTTCTTTAATTTGCTTTTTCTTTTTCTTTATCTTTATCCTTGTCTTTATCTTTCTTTTCAACAAGCCGATAGTAAATCCTGTCGTTAAAAAATTCTTCGATAGCCAAAAGCGTTGGTTTAGGCTGTTTTTCGTAGTATCTTGAAATTTCTATCTGTTCATGATTTTCAAAAACTTCTTCAACAGTATCGTTCATCGAATTAAATTCTTCAAGTTTGCGGCTTAATTCCTGTTTCTGCTCTGCGGCAATTTGATTTGCTCGTTTTGTAATAATCATTACGGTTTCGTAAATATTATTTGTTTTGCTTGACAAATCCGTAATATTGCGTGTTTGTGTTGTAGTTGAGATTGTCTTTTTTTTGTCCATATTTATATTTGTGATTTTTATTATTCATCTGTATTTGGTTTCTCTGAATTATTGGCTGACTTGCTGCCAAATTGAGTTGCTTTTACGGCAACTGCATACATGTTTTCAACTTCTTTTTTGTATTCCGATACAGGAAATTCGCTTGTAAAATTCAGATATTCGTCTATAGTATTTTGATAACGTTCTCTGCGCTTGTCGTATTTGCTGTGCGTGGCATACAGATAGCTTGATTTCAGAATTAAAAATAACGACTCTTCCCGATGATTTGAATCAGGATAATCTTTCAAATGATTTTTAAATGATTCGACAGCCGAGCGGTAATCTTCTATTTTGAAATATAATTGTGCCGCCATAAATGATTTGTCAACCAGCCGCTGTTGCAGTTCTTGCAATACTTCTTCGCTTTTCTTTATGTGTTCGGGATTTCCGTTTGGAAACGAATAAAGGTATTCGTTCAATGCAGTTATGCACTTGATGGTTGGTATCTGGTCAAGTTCAGGACGATGTGACTGAGAATACAGACATGCCGCATATAAAAAGGTTGCTTCTTCGGCAAACACACTGCGCGGAAAAGTTCTTTTGAACATATCAAAATAATATTCTGCCGTATAAGGATCGCCTGACATGTAATACGCTTTTGCAAAATAGAAATTTACGCTGTCGTCGCGTTCCGTTCCTCTGAGATAAAGTAAAACAGGTTCAAAAAACTTGGTGGCGTAACGATATTTACCATTGTTATAACATTCCATCCCCAATTTGTACTTGGTTTCGTTATCCGATTTTTTCAAAAGTTTTTCATATTTGCTGCACGATGACAATGCAACCACAGCAACAAACAAAACCGTAATTATTCTTATTTTTTTCATTTTTTACAAAAAAATTATGTGCTTTGAACCCGCAAAGGTAAAATTTTTATTTGACTTATAACTAACACCGATATTATAAATAATTAAAAAACTTTAAAAAGCGACTTTGGTTGAATTGACAGCAAGGAACGGTTGAATAAAATATGTCATCTTCCGCAAAACACTCAAATTGATATTTTTTCTTATTTTTTTTGCAATTTAACGATTTTTTAAAAAATAATTATTAATTTTGCGCCATCTTTTAACACTCTGCTCAAAAGATTATTTGTCCCATAATTTACATTATGTTAACTTTCGACACACAGAAGTAATTAAATTCTAATAAATTACAAATTCTCTAAAAAAATTATTTTTCTTAAAATTACAGCTAATTTGCTGATAATCTGTTCCTGAAACTTAACATAATGTAAATTATAGGACAAAATTAAATGAATGTAAATGACGCAATAAAAAATTTTTTTTACAAAAACAAAGGTACAAAAATAAACAATACAACTGAATGTAAAAAACCAGAAAATAACTGTTTTTATCAAAAAAAATCAAATCACTTGACTAAAATCACTGTATGCTGGTGTGCGTGTATTGTTATTTGCGGTTCGTTTGCATTGCAGGCGCAAACTGTTGTCAATATTGATAACGAACATAAAATTATTGACAAGCCCGACACAATCCTGCAAACAGAACAAATTTCTGTTGACACTAATATTGAAATAAACCATAAAACATGGCTACTTAAAACAAATCTTTTGTACATGTGCGCAGGAGTATTCAATTTAGCCGCAGAATATTCTTTTTCGAACAGGCTTTCTGTTGATATTCCCGTTACATATTCTCCTTACTCCATAAGCCGCACCTACAAAATACGAACATTAAGCATACAACCTGAATTGCGATGGTGGATGAAAGAACCGTTAACAGGACATTTTTTGGGATTTCACACGCATTTGGCTTTTTATAACATTGCGCTTGATACGTACAACCGTTATCAGGACAAAGATGGAAAAACGCCGCTCTGGGGAGCGGGATTCAGCTACGGATACGTTTTGCGCGGCAAGGGAAAATGGAATTTTGAATTTACATTAGGAATAGGCTATGCGCATTTGAATTACGATATTTTTTACAACGTAGATAACGGATCGGTTTACAACAGCAAAATCAAAAATTATTGGGGACTTACAAAAGCAGGAGTTACCGTATCTTACAGACTGACAAAAAATGATGAAAAATAAAATACATAAAATATTATTATCCGTATGTGCATGTCATATTTTCTTTTTGAGTTGTGATACTGTACACGAATTTCCGGATGACAATTCATCCAATCCATACATGATTGATGTAAATTTATCAATAGCAATTGACATGAACATGGATGCCGACACCATATTTCAAACTTATGCAAATATGCTTGGAGGCGACTATGACATTAGATATATAGTTGATATATATGAATCTGATCCCGACATACAGACCAGAGTTGATAACCGAATAAAAAGAATAGTAAAAACCGAAAACAGCATCATAACACAGGGAATATATAAAATACAGGAAAAATTAGCGCTTCCGCAAAAAAAATATAAAATTATGGCATGGATTGATTTTGTTGAAAAAGGAACAACAGCAGATAAATATTATACTACCGACAATCTTCAAACAATAACCGTTATTCAGCAACCTTTGCAGCACGGATACGATGTAACCAAAGATGCATTTGCAGGAAATACGGATATGGATTTAACCGTGTACGAAAATCAACGGTTTATACATCATGATGCCGTTGTGGATGTAATGCGTCCGTTTGCTGTTTATCAGATTATAACAACAGATGTAGAAGAATACATAACTTATCATCCCGAACGTTCGTATTCATCCATTATGCCAAGCACAACAAGGCTTGTATATAATCTCTTTTTTCCGCTGGGATATAACGAATTTTTGCAAGTCCCCGACAACTTTAAAACAGGGATAAACTATACTTTTAATATTACAGAATTAACGCCGCAGAAAGAAGCGCTGGTAGCATCCGACATCGTTTTTGTAGGAGATGACACATTCTATTCTGTAGATTTTGAAATGCTTTCGGCTGAAGATGAACATATAAATACAATACAGGGATTACACATAAATTTGAAACGAAACAAACTGACAATAATAAGAGGAGAATTTCTTACCAAAAACATTAACGATGGCTCGGTAGGAATTGACGACGATTTTGGAGATGAAATAATTATTAATTTATAATAACACACAGATAACATTTTATTTACAAACAAAAAATTACTTATATGGTAAAAAAAATTAACTTAATTTTGGCAGCAGTAACAATGCTGGCTGCTATCTCATGCTCAAATGAAGACATGAGTACGTACAACGAAGGAATGGTAGATTTTACAGTGAAAACATCCATCCCTCATGCTATTCAAACCTACGCTTCACATAATGGCGGCGCTACAAATGTGGATGCGAGCACTCACAATCTTCGATATATTCTCGAAGTATGGACAAAAGAAACTCCTCGCCGACTGGCTTATCGCGCCTACGAAGTTGTTGACGACAACTTTACAGGGCAAGGCGTGACTTTCAGCGCCCGTTTACTGGCTATGGAGTATGATTTTGTATTCTGGGCTGATTTTGTTGAGAACACAGTTACAAAAGCAAATGCAGCAAGCGGCGACTATTTTTACAAAACAAACAATGGAGAAACAGCTGATGACATCAAAGCTGCCCCAACTGCCTATCCCGGTCTTAAAGAAATAGAACTGAAGTCAGCTGATGCTTATGAGATTTCTGATGATGCCCGCGATGCATATTATGCTGTTAAATCTGTTGATTTAAGAACGCAAAGCCAGATAGGCAGCGTAACCCTGAAACGCCCGTTCGGTAAATTCCGTTTGGTGTCGCTTGATGCTGTAGATGGTTATATTGCAACGCCTCCTGCAAAAGCGAAAATCAATTATACAACAGCATCTTTCCCATCAGGATTTAACGCTTTAACAAGTGAAGCGACATCTCCAAATCTTAATCTTACTGAGAAAAATTTGATGTCTATTGTTAAAACAGAAAATGCGGTTGTTGGAGGTGTTACATACAGCAATGCTAATATCTTAGCTGTAGATTATCTTTTTGCCGCTCCCGCACAAACGGCAGCGTTCAACGTAACGGTTTACAACAGTACTTCTGAGCAAATAGGCTATAAAGAAATTTCCAATATTCCTGTTGTGGCAAACAAACTGACCACAATAATAGGACATTTCTTTTCAAATGCAGCAGATTATACTGTTATTGTAGATGATGAGTTTGATGATTACGAAGATGTAGATGTAACAGACGAAATAAACGGAGATATTACCGCAGATTATACGATTACTGTTCCTGAAAATACGACAACGCCTGTTCTTACTTACATATTTACAGGAACAATAGCTAACAATGTTACGATAAGTATATTAGATGAAAACAGCAGTAATCCATACACTGGCACAGTACAGCTATTAATTCAAAAAGATACCGAAGCATCCGTAGATATTAATCTGCCCGGAGCATCTGTAATATTCAAAGGCAAAGTTGGCTCTATGTCAGCTGTAACTTCCGACAATACGCTTACTATTGCAAAAGGAGCAAAAGTTTCAACTCTTGCGGCAAACGGCGGAAATGTGAAAATCTACGGAACAGTAAACAGTCTGACAAAATTAAATTCCACAGATAAGATTTACCTTGCTATCGGACTTCACTCAGACAGGCTTATAAGCAATACTGTTGTAAAAGATGCTCTTGCCGTTGATTTTGCAGATGGACTTATATTTACAGAAGGCCATTATCCTTTAAATCGCAATATTTATGTAAATATTAAGGATCAAAATTATTACATGCCTGTTACTAAAGAAGGTTATCATATAATAGGCGAAGGAAATGTAAATAATATAGTAGTTTACGGAGACGAATATACGGCAAATGCAGCGCATGGCACACAAAATCTTGTTACAGTTTTCGCACCTGATGTAACCATCGAAAATATCACATTCATGCCCAAATCAGATCCTAATAAAGTTTTGGAAGTTATTTCTGGCGCTGATAATTTTAAGTTGTCTGGATGTAAATTTATTCCAAATATTATAAAAGGTTATGGAAACTGTGCAGGAAATATATGGGTAGATGGTAATAATTCCGAATTAGACGGTAATACATTCACTTATGCAGGTATAACTGTACGTGAAAACAAAACAAGTACCATAACAAACAACACGTTCAATTATGGGTCATCAAGTTGGGCAGAAAAATCATGTATTTCTGTTAGAGGAACAGCGACCGTAGAAAATAATACATTCAATGACATACGTCCGATATCTCCACTTTATACAGACATGCCTATATTTGCTCATGTCGGGGGTACTATAAATCTTAATATAAATACATATCCGACTACTGATGAAATTTATTGGACGGCAGTAGAGGGCGGCACAATAATCTTAAACGGAACAGAAATTTCTTATACTGATGTTGCTGATTTGCAAGATAAAATAAATGGAGGAGGTACTGTATTTTTACGCAAGGCGCAGTATGATATTACAAATCTTGTAATAAGCAATGATGTTGTTATTTTAGGCGGCGGCGCCAAACTTTCGGCTGTATCTCCTGCCGCACAGACAGTACCTGTAAATGGCGCAAATCCTGCAATTTTCATCATAGAAGGAAACGTAACATTAAAAGGGCTTGCTATCACAACAGCAGGAACTCCTCTACACAAATCGGTAGATGGAGTTACAATATTAAATGGAACATTAACTGTTGAAGATGTAATCTTTGATGGCATTATATCAACCAATCCAACTGGAGACCAGTACGGACGCTGTATCACTGCTTATGGAAACAGTCAGTTGACCGTTACAAACAGCATATTCAAAAGATATAACAAAAATGGCATTCATTTATACGGCACAAGTGATGCTCAAATAAGCGGATGCTCTTTTATTGGAAATAATATCCTTAATGTAAACGGACAAAACGGCATTGTATTTATGCGCAATGGCTCTAACGTAACAACAGGAAAAGTTTCTAACTGTATCTTCAAGGATATTATATATGATAGCGCAATAGCTTGCGCTGTATTGATATATGGTACAAACAGTAATGATGTAGTTGATGGCGGTGGAAATACTTATGATAACTGTGATCGAAATTGGTATGCTGGACTATAGATTATAGTATTACCAAAATAAAATTATAATTAATTGATAAAACGCCGAGTGTTAAACTCGGCGTTTTTTTTGGGTCAATGCAATCCAATGTATGATGTTCTCAACCACCGCAAAACGTCATTGCAAGGAACGGAGCAACGAAGCAATCCAGAAAAACAATTAATTGTGTACTTTTGCACTCTACCTTGATATTGTTTGTTTTCATTGTAATTGATTGTAAATAAAGCACAAAGATACAAAATATCAAGGTTTTTTCAAAATAAAATTGTGTTATAATTAGCTAAAAATAGGATAGTTACATGACAAATTTATGTTTTTTGTCATGTGGTAAAATGTAAACATAGGAAGAACTGTGTTAATAAGCAAATTTTTGTTGAAAAAAGTTATCAACATACACAGATTTATTTTTGATAATAGCGAATGCCTGTTTGAGTAATTTGTTTGCTATGGCTATCAGTGCGAGTTTTTTTGATTTGCCCTGCTGCACAAGTCTGTCATAAAGTTCTCGACACGCTCGGTTGTATTTTTTTGCAGACAGCGCACATAAATATAGCATTCTTCTGACCGTTGACATGCCCATTTTACAGATTTTGGCTTTCCTCTTACACTTGTTCTCGACTCGTATATACCGTTTAGCCGAAAATGGATTTACAACGCTTACTTTTATATTATTTTCGAATAAAAACTGGCTAAACGACAATGATATGTACCTGTTGATTCCATTACGCACCAACTTTGTGAAGGTATGAAATTCAAACATGATTTCATGCCTGCTTCTGTGTATTAAAATTCTTTTGATTGAATTTTTCCATCTTTTTCAATCGCAACGTTAAAACTTGTTTTGCTAACGTCAATTCCTGTAAAATTTTGTACTTTTGTCATACTCAAATTAATTAATAAATGGACAGAATAATCTTGTTTGTAACTTATCAATCCTGAATGCAGGCTCTAAGCCTAAAGAACAGTTCAAGTTTACAACAAGAGGGAAAGGAATTAGCTTTGCGACCGGCATCTTTGTGCCTATGACGGTGATAATTTTTTTTCTTTCCATTTGTTCTGTCGTTTATTATTATTATTATTTTTTGCATTTTTATTTCCGCGAATTTAGTGTTTATCTTTTGTGCAAACATAGGATAGAACTGTATAATCCACGTAGTCCTCATTGGGCGTTGAAGTTCAAGAAGTTCATGAAGCTGTGGGTTGATTAAAAAAATAATAAAAATGAAACGTATAAAAATAAATAACAAAAATTTAGTATTAACATGTCAACTTTTTTAGGGCGTGACAAACCTGAGTTTTGGATAAGAAGACAAAAAAGCAAGTATTCTACAATTTTTTGTAATTTTATACTTGATTAATTAATAAATAATTACATGTGATTATGAGTATACTTACCGACGACAAAA
>JAISNL010000014.1 GCA_031276235.1 Prevotellaceae bacterium
GTTATAACACAACAAATTGAAGACGGACAAATACCCGAAGTTGTTAGAAATTACATACAGGAAGAGATTTTGGAAAAACAAACCAACATTACTGAAATTGTAAGCAAAGGAATAAACGCCGTAAAAAATGCTTATGACAGAAGTTTTCAAAATGCAATGATTGCTAAAATAAGCAGTTTATTAACACAAAAAAAATATTATAAGGGCTACACTTATATTGCTGCGAACTGGTTTAACTTTGAAAGAGAGGAATTTCCTGATAATGAGAAATTACCTTATGATTTTACTTCTCTATATACAGTACAGATAGTATCATATCCAGAGTTGGTAATAAATGTGCAACCTCAACCACCTAACTCTGTAAAAAGTTTGTTGGATAATATGGAAACACTTTTTGTATATCACTCTTCTATTACATCTGCCGTACCTTATAAAAAGATTGCCGAAACAGAAGTTGCAACAATGAGAGAGTCTATATATTTTGAAAATTCCGATTTACTCCCCAATTCCGACCCATTTGGTTTATATTCACAAGGAAAAGACAAAATTTTATCTGATATTTATGCGTTTGAAACATGGGAATATGTGAAGCAAGGCGGTAGCAGAAAGTTGGAATATACATTTGAACCAGAAGAAAAAGCACTGTCTCAAAAATATAAAATTAAGGTGATACAAGGAAACATTCCTTTTGAAGGAGAAGTTGATGAAATTAATGGCTTTTCAAATTGGGGTTACAGGTTTCAATATAATCAGCCTACATGGTGCAATCAGTTTGCGCGAGATTTAACATATAATACATACAAGAAAAACGGCTATATTTTGGATAGTAAAAGCGCAGCAGGGTTGAATGCAGATTTTAATTTACAAACAACAATCTACAAAAACTTACCCGATGATAATGATGCTAATACATGGAAGTTATATATAAACAAAGGGTATCTAGTGTTTTTTAGCGATAATGGTCATATTGAAGTTGGGTTTCCTGATGATAGTCATTATTTAGACAAACGAGATAGACATCCAGAGGATGTGCGTTATCCGAATGCTTCTGCCTCTAATAACCCAGCAAAAACAAAGCAGTTAACTGTTGGAGCAGGTGCAAATGTTGGATATAAATTAGCGAATGAATGGGCTATAAAAAAAGCAGATGGAGTATATAAAGCTCAAGCATTTTTATATTTAGAATATTTAGATATTAACAATTAAAAATAGTTTATTATGAAAAAGATTTTATTACTATTATTTTTTATTTGCAGTGCAGAATTTGCTGTAGCAGACACGATTCCAGAAACGCTGATATATAGGGATTCAGTTTTATTGTTTTGCGTACACAACAATAAAATTATAACAATAACGCAAGATAAGGAGCAAAATTATTTATTATCAATTAATGGACAAGTAACGGATACCTTAAATATTATTAATCCGCCTAAAACATATTGGAGAAATGTTAAGGTATATCACAATAAACAAAACAGTATTTATTTTACCGATGTTTATTATGGCAAAGATAAAGTGTATAATTTATATAGATTAAATTTAGATACAAAACAAATAAATATAATATCAACTATTGGTGATTATTATTATATAATTGAAAATACACTCGTAAGAGGATGTGATTATGAATGTGGGTCGCTTATATTTAATAATTTAAATAATTTAAATATTGCAGATACTGTTGAATTAGGTGATTTTAGAGCATCATATTTAGTAAATGCTAACAAAATATTAATTGGTTATTATGAAAGTGGTAGTATTTATGGTTTTGGTTATTATGATTGGAATCTAAAGAAAATGGTTCAGACCCTTCCTGTATTAGATACTA
The DNA here is from genome assembly GCA_031276235.1 of Prevotellaceae bacterium. Taxonomy (GTDB): domain Bacteria; phylum Bacteroidota; class Bacteroidia; order Bacteroidales; family UBA932; genus JAIRKV01. The sequence goes on from JAISNL010000014.1 coordinate 1,829, forward strand.
TGAAATTTAACATTTTCATTGATAACGATGGTAAACGCTACGGCAGGCATTCATTAGATGATATTGATTATGTTTATGCAGATATTACAGGGGCATTTTCAAATATTGGGTTATATTGGGTAGATAATAATTTTAATATTATTCAACCAACATTGACTCCAAACATGTATTATAATGAATTTACAAATACAATTACATCTTATAAAAATCTTTATTATTACAGAAATTCTTGCATCAAAGAAAAAAATAAAAAAGATAAATCAGTTTGGATTGCCTGCAAATTCACATTAGCCTTTGATAAAGCGTTGTCTGATATTTACAACAATACATTGCTTGAAAAAACAACAGTAGAAAAATTCGATGAATGGGAATTAGATAAACTTAAAAATATGGTTTTTGCAAAACATGGCTACCAATTTCAGTCGGAGTATTTGCAGGCATTTTTTAATTTGATTGATTTTTATAATTATATAAAAAAGAAGAATGATGTTAATGATTTACTAACTCCCGAAGACAAAAAGAATTTGGAATTGATAGAACAGGTAAGTAAAAAGAAATAAAATAAAATAAATAAAATATGAAAACAATAATTAAAAAACTTTGGCTGGGATTAGTGTTTATCGGTTTGGCGACAGCAGGTTTTGCAGCCGAAATTGACGATGCATTAAGAGACGCAAAAAAAATATTTGCACAGATAGACGCCAACAATGCGTATATTGACAAACTCGAAAATCTGTTGAGCGGCATAGAACTTCCTGTAGGACTGCAAAAAAGCATCAACAATACCCGCATCACCATTGCCGCCTCCGATGGCAGAATAGATTCGCGCAAAAACGTTAGCGAACTTGACTTTTTTGCCCGCCTCGAAATTGGCGCAAAAGACACAATATTTTTTGGAGTGAAAGGCGTAAAATTATCGTACAGCGGCGATATTGTCGGCGATGCCCGCCTTGTTTTGCTGAAAAATCAGGAAATCCCCATAGGCGGCGAATATGTCATACTGCGTTTGCTGGGTTCTTTCGACATGTCTTCAGGCAACATGAACGATTTAACTTATGTAGAAATCGATTGTAGCGGCTTCAAATCCTTGGGTTTGTCAGCCGAAATTGAACTGTCGCCCGCGCTTTGCCGCCCTGTGGCAGACAGTACCGGCAGACCCGTTTCCGATACTACAGCCCGCGTGGTTGGCAAGTTCAAAACGCAAATAGCAGGACTTGACGACATACTTGCCGCCGTAACTTTTCCCTCGTTTGAAATCATTGGACTGAACGGATTTGTATGGAATATTAAAGATGCTGTGTTCGATTTCAGCGATGTGCGCAACGATACAAAAGTGCAATTTCCGAGCGGCTACAACCAATATCTCATACAGGGCAATGAAAAACTGTGGAACGGCGTGTATGTCAGCGAACTTTCGGTAACATTGCCGCCGCAGTTTGAGAGAAGCGGCAACGACACGGCAGCCGCTTATGCCAGTCGCATAAGTTTTGCGGCAGAAAACATGCTGATTGACGAAAACGGCATTACAGGCTTGTTTTCGGGCGACAACATTCTGCCAATCAGCGAAGGCAATGCAAGCGGCTGGGAATTTTCGCTCGACCATTTTCATTTGCGCCTGATGGCGAATACACTCGAAGAAGTCGCATTCAACGGCGATATAGGCATTCCTCTTGCCGAGAAGAAACGCTTTGGCTACAACGGACTTATAGCCGCCGACAACAAATACATGCTTCAGGTGATAACTCGCGACACCATTCCTTTTGACATCTTCATGGCACATGCCGAAATCGATCCCAATTCCTATATCGAACTCAAAGTCAATCAGGGGAAATTTCGTCCCAAAGCCCTGTTGCACGGTCGTATGAGTCTGGGTGTGAAAATGAATGAAAATTCAACTTCAAATATTGCCGAATTTAAAGGCATAGTATTCAGAAGTCTGCTGCTTCAAACCGAATCGCCCTATTTTGGAGTTGAATATATGGGCTATAATGACGAAATAAAATATCAGGGTTTTCCCATTTCGTTGAGCAATATTGAATTAAAAACAACCGATACCGAAGCGCTACTCGGATTTAACATGAAACTTGCCTTGATGGATGGCGGTTTGGGCGCAGAAACTCGACTGGAAATAGTTGGCGAACTTCCGCAAGGCAAAATACATAAATGGAAATTCAAAAAATTAAACATACACGACATAGAGATTAATGCCACAATAAGCGAAATTATGAAAATCAGAGGCTCGTTGTCAATTAAAAACGACGATCCTATTTACGGCGATGGCTTCGGCGGCAATCTGACTGTAGATTTTACAGGCGGACCAATAGGTGGACTGACAGCCGAAATGCGCGGAATGTTTGGCAAAACAGATTTTCGCTACTGGTTTATAGATGGTAAGGCAAACATGCCGGGCAACGGTATCCCCGTATTGGGAATATTGAACCTCAAAGGCTTTGGCGGCGGCTTAACTTACAGGATGAAAGGAACGGGAAAAAATCAGTCGGGCGAAAATGTTCACAGCGTAACGGGTATGGAATATGTTCCCGACAAGAATTACAGTTTGGGAGTAAAGGCATCAGCCGCATTCACAATAATATCGGATGAAGCGGCAAGCGGCGAAGCCTGTTTTGAACTTGCCTTCAACGAACATGGAGGCTTGAATTATGCAGGCTTTTACGGTTTTGCAAAATTCATGGGAACATTGCCGGGCTTGAATGAATTTCAGGACAAAGTAGGGGACGCATATAAAAATCTTATAGAAATAGAAAAAGAGGCATACAGTTCCGTAGGCGGCGAAAATGGCTTGAAAAACCTGAAACAGTACAACCCCAACGAAGCTGGCGCATTGTACACCGACAAAGATAGAATATCAGATGTAGAAATAAAGGCTACGCTTGGCTTGCAGTTCAATTTTGCCGAGTCTTCGTTTCATGCGAGTTTTGAGGTGTATGTGAGCGCTATAGGTGGCATGATACGCGGCGTTGGACAGAACAACCGCGCAGGCATTGCCGTCATTCACGTTGACCCCGAAAGCAAATATATTTACATGGGAACTCCCACCGACCGCATAGGCTTAAAAATAGGACTTGGCAGTTTGCTCAATGTAGAAACAGGTTCATATCTTATGGCAGGCAATCCCATTCCCGATGCTCCGCCACCGCCACCTCAGGTTGCATCAATACTTGGCGTTCCTGCAGAAGATCTCAATTATATGGGCAACCTTAACGCTTTAGCCGATGGCAAAGGCTTTGCTTTCGGCTCGCATTTGAGTATCAACACAGGCGACATAACGTTTTTGATTTTATACGCGCGATTTTCAGCAGGACTTGGTTTTGATATAATGATAAGAGATTACGGCGATGCCGAATGTGAAGGACGCAGCGGGGCAATAGGTATTGACGGCTGGTATGCCAACGGTCAGGCTTACGCTTACCTTAGCGGAGAACTTGGCGTAAAAGTAAATTTGTGGTTTATCAAAGCAAGGATTCCTATAATTACCGCCGACTTTGCGGCTCTGTTGCAGGCAAAATTACCCAATCCCGCATCGTTCAAGGCATATATCGCCGTGAAGGCAAAAGTTTTGGGCATAGTGAGCGTAAATTGCCGTTTCAAACTGTCCATAGGCGAAGAATGTAATCTTGTGATTCCGGGCGGCAGCCCTGTTGACATGATAATGATAACCGACCTTTCGCCGTCAGACGCATCATCGGATGTGGACGTGTTTACAGCGCCAAATGCCACCTTTGCCATGGAAATTGGCAAACCTTTTACGGTTCAGGATGATGATGGCGAAAAAGTATATAAAATACAACTCAAAGATTTTATATTAAACGATGGCGCAGGCAATATTATTGGCAACGTTAAATGGAACAGCGACAAGGACGAAGCCTCGTTTTATTCTCACGAAGTATTGCCATCACAAAAGGAAATCACGGCAACGGTACGCGTATCTTTCGAGCAATATGCAAACAATCGCTGGTCAACGGTTTATACAGGCGGACAGGAAGCTATGGAAATAAAAACGATTAATTTTACCACAGGCGATGCTCCCGACTACATACCGCTGCGCAACGTTGTCTATTCGTATCCTGTTGTCGATCAAAAATATTATCTCAAGAACGAACAGCCTGCAGGTTACGTGCAGCTTGAGTTCGGACAAAATTATCTGTTTCCTCCCGAACTGGAAAACAAAGTTTGTATCGAAGACAATGCAGGCAACAAACTTTATGCAGATTTTGTTTACAATGCGGCGCAAAAACGGATAGATTATACAATGCCCGAAGTTCAAAATCAGACGCAGTACAAATTCAATATTCTGTCGTTCAACAAAGGCGACACGCCGACAGCAACATCAACCACCGTATCGCAGTCATTGATGGATGATGACGAACTCGGCAATATTGATATTGAAACGCAAACTGCTGTTTCGGAATCGCGCACCGACATAGGCAAAGTTTTGCTTGACTACGAATTTGCATCAAGCCGTTATTCCACATTCAAACAAAAAATAGACAACATAGTGAAGGGCAGCGCGGCAGTTATCAAACTTGATTCGGACGTGCTTATGTTTGAATACGAAACAGTTGATATGGAGGCATTCGATTTGGCAGAACTTACAGGCAGCGCACAAACCGAAAACAAACCTCTTATAAGGCTTGAAGCGGCGCTGGACGAAAGTTTTTACACAGCAAAAATACGACCTTTGCTTTACGAAGATTATCCTGTTCAGGGACTTATTCGCATAGCAAACCGAGACGTGAACATATTTGGCGTGCCTCCGTCAAAGGCGCTGCCAATAATGACAGATTATCTGAATGAGATAGAAAACAATAATTTTTACGGACTGGCAACCAAACGTTTCCCTTACTATTATAATTTGCCTCAGATATATAAATTTGACTTTATCAACCTGCAAAGTCAGGTGATAAACGCATATTTGAACAATACATCCAATCCTGCGTATCAGCGATTTATAAATGCTACATATCCTTTTATTTCTCCCGGAAATTACAGGATAAATCTCAAATATAACATGCCGGGCGGAATAACCGGAACATCGTCCACGTTCAGTTACAGGAATTTTATTCAATAGAGAAAGTTAAATATTAAGAAAAGAATTAAATACAATGAAAAAAAAGAAACAAATTATTATATTCATTCTGCTGTTGATTTCAGCGGGTTTGTATTCTCAGGACACAATATCGTTAGCGGTTCGCTCTAATGTACGCAAGGACATGATACAGTTGCGCTGGGCGGCAACATCCGCCTCCGCGTGGTATTATACCAACAAAAACGGAGTGATTGCCGAGCGTTATACTCTTGTGCGCAACGGTCAAACGCTTGCTGAACCCGAAAAAAAAATACTTACCGCCGCGCCCTTGAAGCCCCGCCCGCTCGACGACTGGCAAAATATCGCAACAGCCGACAATTATGCGGCAATCATAGCGCAGGCGCTTTACGGCGAGACGTTTGAAGTTTCTGGAGGCACAAAAAACATAGCCGAAATTATTGCACTTTCGCAGGAACAGCAACAACGTTATGCAATGGCGCTGTATGCCGCCGATTTGTCGTATCAGGCGGCTCTGTTTGCAGGCTGGGCTATTGACGATAAAGACGTAAAGCAGGGAGAACGTTATCTTTACAGGATTATTCCCGTAAACGTAGATACAAGCAAACATGTAGAAATCGGCAGCGCTTTCACAGGTTTGGACAATTACCGCGAACTTCCCAAACCTCTGGAACTTAATGCAATGTTCGGCAATTCAACGGTAATGCTTGCGTGGAATTATGCTCTGCTTGAGCATTTTTACAACTCGTATTTTGTAGAACGTTCCGAAGATGGCAAAAATTTTCGCAGATTAACGAAAATGCCACTGACCAATATCACAGGCGGCAGCCGCATGTTTCGCGCGGATTCCATAGAAAACGATAAAACTTATTATTATCGCATAGCGGGCGTAACGCCTTTTGGAGACGAAAGTCCGTATTCCGACACAGTGCAGGGACAGGGACGCTTGCAACTGATTTACGTTCCGCACATTATAAAAGCCATTCCCAACGATAAAGGCGTGTTTGATGTGTCATGGGATTTCGACGAGCGCGGAAATTCCGTTTTAAGCCATTTCGAGTTGCAGCGCAGCAATACCGACAGAGGCGAATATCTTACTGTAATTCCGAACATTCCGCCATCAAAGCGTAATGTATTTTATCCAAATCCCGAACCCGAAAATTATTTGCGCATTGCCGCAATACCGCGCGAAGGCGAGCCATCGTATTCATTTCCTTTTTTGCTTCAAATTCCCGACAGTATTCCGCCTGCGCCGCCTGTTGGATTGCAGGGATATGTTGATACTTCGGGAACTGTTTATCTCAAATGGCGAGCCAATACCGAAGAAGATATTCTCGGTTACCGCATCTTTCGCGGGCAAACGGCAGGCGAAGAACTTGTTCCGCTCACCGACATTGCGGTTAAAGATACCACATTCATCGACACAGTCAGCGTTCGCAACCTCAACGACAAAGTTTATTATGCAATTTCGGCTCTCGACAGGCGATACAATCAGTCTGCGCCCGGCAAAACCGTAGAAATATTAAAACCTTTGCTTATCAAACCATCGCCGCCGTTTATCACAAAATTCGAGGCGACAGACGAAGGTATAAATTTGGAATGGGCTACAGGCAGAGACAACACGCTGATTTCGTATATTATATATCGCGGCGCATGCAAAGCCGATTCAGTAATAACAGAGATTTTGGATATTGATAACAAAAAATATACTGACAAAACAGCTGTCGGCGGCACAACTTATTATTATGCAGTAAGGGCAAAAAACAGAGGAAATATCGAGTCCGACATGTCGCCCCAAGTTGCTGTAAAAGCGAAATTTATAAAAGAAAAAGGAGAAAAGATAAAGAAATTTACGGCAAAGCGGTCGGACAACAGCATAATATTGCAGTGGCAACATTCCATAGCTAATGTTAAAACAATCAATATCTATCGCAAAGTAAACGACAATCCTTTGACAAAATGGAAAGAAACGGATATAAACGCAAGCCAAACAACTGATACGGACGTAAATATAAGTTCAGCATACGAATATCTTTTGGTAATAAAGGACATGAACGGCAAGCCAGAAAGCGCGCAGGTAAAGGTAAAATAATGTGCGATTTAAGGGTTTGGAAAATTAAATATTAAATGATAAATAAAACAGCAGCAAATATATCGGCGTTTTTGGCAGTAGCGGGATTTTCAGAGACCTCTCTGAGTCATTCAGAGACCTCTTTGAAACAAAAATAAACCGTAAATCGTAAATAAAGTAGCAGTAAATGAAAACTATTGACAACAATATAAAAGTGGGCGCAATTAAACAAATTAAATGTATTCTGTTTCACTTGGCATTTCTGCTGTTGGTTTTTCCCTCGTTTGCTCAGACTTATCCAATTCTGGGGAATGTTTATATAATTCCGCCTTATGGCGCATATTTGACTGATTATTACGCAACAAGCCGCGAAAAACTTGTCGTTACTCTGCTCAATCGCGACCAGCAGGAGCCTGTGCTTCAGGCTTGTTTGCGAATGACAATCACTTCTGTTACAGGTTTAAGAATACAAAACAGACCCGAAATAAATTACCCAACAATCACACTCGATGCAGGCATTCCGGTGCGACTTTCGCAGGAAGATTTGACTCCGTATTTTTTACCGCAAAACATTATCCAGCAGGGCTATCTGAATCAGGGAAAACTTCCTAACGGCATGATAGAGTTCACGTTTCAGGCTGTCGAAA
>JAISNL010000072.1 GCA_031276235.1 Prevotellaceae bacterium
TATGCACCAATCATTAAAATATCCGTTGAAGAAAGAGATAATCAAGAAACAACAGAAGTATCATTTAGTCACACTGCAGAATTTGCAGGAAATGTTGGTTATGATGCCACTTGGGGTCAGCATGTTAAATCGGGTCTTAAATTTGGGGCATCTGCGAAAAAATCCAATACAACAACATACAGGCGAACCATGGTGCAAAATAGTGATAAATTAGGAGATGTAACAATAAATTTTGCAGATAAAGTTATATTGTCAACAGGAACAATATTTGGTCTTCCAACGTACAATATAAGAGAATATGACAGTGGTCAATTTGTTATTACGGTAAATCCTGTACGTGTTCAATAACAATAGTGTGTGCATTTAATAAAAATAGTTACTAATATGACAATATTTTATATCTTTGCAAAAAAATACAAAACAATGAAAAAAACATTTATAATAATATTGGCAGTTGCCTGTCTTTTTTCATGCGAAAAGATAGAAGATGTAGAAGTAAAAGTAAATAATAAAGATTTGCAATATACTTTACTTTTATATTATGACAAAAATAAAGATGGAATATTAAGTGAAGTAGAAGCGCTTGATGTAACTGTAATTAGTGTTGTAAACACAGAATATCCTTTGGATGGATTGGGAAATTTCCCTAATTTGGAAAAACTTTATGTTCAATCAGGGCTATTTACTACGCTTGATGTAAGTAAAAATATTAAACTTAAAAGATTGGATTGTTCTACGACAAAGTTAACAACTTTGGATTTAAGTAATAATCATGCATTGGAAAGTTTAGTATGCTATATGAGTAATCTTACATCTCTGAATTTAAGCAATAATCCTAATCTTATTGAATTACGCTGTGAACATAATAAATTAACATCTCTTGATTTAAATTCTTGCCATAATTTGGAAATATTGACTTGCAGCGACAATTTATTAACAGAAATCAATATAAGCAACAGTTCTAAGTTATATGGACTTTCGTGTTCTAAAAATAAATTAACATCAATAGATATAAGTAAAAATACTAAATTAAAAGATTTCGATTGTTTCAGTAATTATCAATTAACATCTATTGACTTGAGCCATAATATTGAATTAGAGAAATTTTCATGTGATTCCGATATATCAATTACAAATATAGATTTTAGTAATAATCCATATTTGAAATCACTCTCTTGTCAAAGTTGCATTAATTTAATAACGCTTGATGTAAGTAATAATCTTGACTTGGAGTATTTATATTGCCATGGTAATCCTAATTTAGATACTTTATACATGAAAACAGGGCAAACATTGCAAAGATTAAGTAAAGACAACCACACCACAATAGTTTATTTATAAACATTTTTCATTATTTACATAAGCAGAAAGGTGAAAATTTTAGGGTTTTCACCTTTCGTTTTATAGAAAAAATCTATCTTTATAATGAAAAATTATATTTTAAATTACAAAAAAATCCGTGTAAATTTATTACACGGATTTTTTTATACACATTCTGACAAATTTATTTTTTCAAATTAAATTTTTCAATAAACTTGTTCAATACATTTTCAAAGTTCGGATAACCAATTTCCTGCAACTCATACCCTACTTTTACGCAATTCTGTTTGATTTTTACAATTCTCTGCAAATCAATCGGAGTTGCAATCACAACTGTATCGCAAGGCGTTGCGGCAATTGTTTTTTCAAGGTCGCTTATCTGCTGTTCGCCATATCCCATTGCAGGCAACAGCGTGCCTATGTTAGGATATTTAATAAAAGTTTCGCTTAATTTGCCAACTGTGTATTGGCGCGGGTCAACCAAAGTTTGAGCATTGAATTTTTTTGCTGCAACAGTGCCTGCTCCTATTCGCATTTCGCCGTGAGTAAGAGTTGGACCGTCTTCAACAACCAGCACTCGTTTTCCAGTGATAAGTTCGGGCTTGTCAACAGTAAGATACGATGCTGCATCTATCACTGTCGCTTTTGGATTTATTCTGGATATATTGTTTCGCACAATATTAATATCTTCGAGCGTTGCCGAATCTATTTTGTTTATAACCACAACATCTGCCATGCGTGCAACAACTTCGCCCGGATAATACGAAATTTCAGCGCCTGCACGCAACGGGTCGGCAACGGCAACAGTCAAATCCGACTGATAAAACGAAAAATCGTTGTTTCCGCCATCCCACAATATCACATCGCAACCGTCGGGATCGTTTTCCGCTTCGCGAAGAATTGCTTCATAATCAACGCCTGCATAAATAACATTACGGTTTGTAACTACATGAGGTTCATATTCTTCCATTTCTTCAATCGTGCAATTGTGTTTTGCAAGATCGGCAACAGTTGCAAAGCGTTGCACTTTTTGTTTGAGTAAATCGCCGTAAGGCATCGGATGACGAACAGCCACAACTCGCAAACCTTTATTTACAAGGATTTCGATAATTCTGCGAGATGTCTGGCTTTTGCCGCAACCTGTGCGTACTGCGCAAACCGAAATCACAGGCTTTGTTGATTTCAGTTGCGTTTCTTTCGGTCCAAGCAACATAAAATCTGCTCCTGCAGCATTCACTATTGCACTTACATTCATTATTTTATGATACGGAACATCGCTGTATGAAAACACACAAATGTCAATATCCAGTTCTTTAATTAATTTTGGCAATTCGTCTTCTGACACAACGGGAATGCCGTGTGGATAAAGTTTTCCTGCCAGCTCTTTCGGATATTTGCGTCCATCGATGTCAGGAATTTGTGCTGCCGTAAATGCACGCACATCATATTGTTCATTATTTCTGAAATATGTGTTAAAATTATGAAAATCGCGCCCTGCTGCGCCGATTATTATTACATTTTTTTTCATTGTTTTATCTAAAATTTATTTTACTTTTATTTTATTAATTTAATTTTTTATTTTGTTAATCTTTCATTGATATTAATGATAATACAGTCGATAATATTTATCGAAAAAATGATGAAATTCAGTTGAAAGGCAGTAATTCTGCTATAAATTTTATTCTAAGTCCTATGTTAAAAATAGCGTTCTGACCTACTATGTACATACAGTGTGTTTTATGTTACGAAGATGCAAATTTATAAAATAAAATAATATTGACCAAATTTTTGAAATTTCAACAGAGTTTTTTTCTACCTAAAGTTGCATTTGCTAATTAAAATTGCATGATGACAACCAAAACACAACACAGCGCGTCATTCTGCAGTGCAAAGTTCAACGATTTAATCCGTAAATCGAAAAATCATAAATTTATGCCGAAAGAAATAGAATGTAATAATTTGAATATTAAAAAATCAAACTCCTGTTTGCAAATACAGAAAAGGCAGGAAAAATCTCGCCTTTTCCGAAATTTTGAAATAAACAAAATTAAAACTTGTAACCCAAGTTTATTTGTATAACGTCGTTTTTAGATTTGCTGTCACCCATTATGTCATCTCCTAACAACTCTGCAACTTTTGCATTGTCGTATACCTTTGTGAATCCTAAATTGTAGCGAGCGCCTACAACAAATTTTTCTGCAAATGTGTAACTTAATCCAACTACAGCAGATACATCAATAGACTTTGTGCCTTTTTTCAATGAAATTGATGCACTTTGTCCAGATTCTTCTGCTTCAAATTCTGATGAAAGTAAAAATCCAACCTGAGTACCAACTTCAGCCTTAAGTCCTTCTGCAATATTTATCTTTAATAATACAGGAAGATTGATGTAGTTGAGATTAAAATCAAAATCTACTCTGCGTACAGAAAAAGACACTCCTTGTGTAGAATAAAGAAGTTCAGGTTGAATAGCTATACGGTCGCTAATAGTAAATTCGGCAAAACCGCCTGCATGGAAACCTAATTTAAGATTACCATCCGAATCGGTCAAAGTAGCAAGATTAATCCCTGCTTTAGCTCCAATGTCATGTCCTACTATGGGTTGACACAAAAAATCAGAAAAGATGACAGACAACAAACCAGTCAACAGGAGAAGTTATATTCGGTACAGTATTTGCTTTAAGGAAAAAGCAGTACAGGAAGTATCGTCGGGTTCGAGTATAGAAGAAGTACGCCGAAGATACGGAATAAAAGGGACAAACACAGTCCAAAATTGGATAAAGAAGTTTGGGCGTATAGAATTGTTAAACGAAATAATATATGTAAAGATGAAAGGAGAGAAAGACGAAA
>JAISNL010000091.1 GCA_031276235.1 Prevotellaceae bacterium
TCATATTATTTTCTCCAAGTTTATAAATATTTTAATTGACTTTACTCTTATTTTTATTCTTTTTTATTACATTCATTACATAAATCAAAGCAAAAATACCGCTAACCAAAGCTAATGTACAAATCAATATTATTGACTGCGTTTTGTCTGTAACAAATTGTTTTATAAAAAATATTGACAATATTACTAATCCTAATAACAAAAATATGAATAGCATTTGCTTTTTAGTCAGTGGCAGTTCTTGGTCTTTTATACTTGATTTAATTCTATAACGATGTGCAATAAAAACACCGATAAATGTAAATAGCATAGATATTGAATGACTTATCAATTTGCCATTATCTAAAAATAATGCAACTATCAACATCAATATACCAAGCAAGCCAATACCTATTGTATGTTTAATTGTCCAAACAAATTTTTTATTCATAATTTTTGCATATTTATTAAAAACGCGGCAAAGTTAGTATAATTATTAATCCCTTTTTGTTAGGTTTAACATGTTATTTTTGCTCATGAAATTTGTTAATTATAAAACGAATCAACAAGGACATAAAGCCAATTAATCCGATTGTAAACAACACTCCAGTATATATATTATTGACATGAGATAATTTAGCTATCGCACCTGCAATAATACATAATGATGATATAACAATAATGATATAAGTATACATAATAAGTGATTTATTTAAAGTTTTTACAAAGTTAGCATTAAATTTTCAATTACACACAAACAAATAAAAATTTAATTCAAAATTTATCTGAGAAAAGTACAGATAAATATTAAAAAACGAAAATGGGTAATTACTTTAACTTACCCATTTTCGTTGTAAAATAATTATTAATAACTTTTTGTCATGTTCAAAATGTTATTTTTGTTTATGTAATTTGTTTATTATAAAACGGATCAACAAAAATACAAAGCCAATCAATCCGATTATAAACAACACTCTAGCATATATATTATTGGCATGATATAATTTAACTATCGCGCCTGCAATAATACATAATGATGATATAACAATAGTGATATAAGTGTACATAATTGACCTATTTAAAATAAAGCCCATATTGCTGCTGCAGCTGCACATAAAACTGTTGTTACACAACAAGCAAGAGATCCCACAGGATCATCATCCCAATCATCATATAATTGTTTTAGTGCTGCTCCGAAACGACTCCCCCAACTCGTTAATATATACTTTTCTCCATTATACGAGCCTAACATTGTGTTTTGAATAGACGAAAATAATTGGATCTCTCTATATGAATTACCAATCAATTGATTTGAACCTGAATTTTCTTGTTTAGTTATAACAAAAACATCTACCAAATCTTTTGTGTCAGATGCAATCATATAAGTATAAACAATGTTATCGAGATTGTTTCTTGCCAATAAAGCAGTCTTATTATTTGAATAATAATAAATTGCCAAATTGTCCTCATCTAAATCTTTATCCGTAACATATGGAGATTTTAAGACTCCATTTGCATACAAAGGATGTTCATTGGTAACCATTTGAATTGAATCAACTCCATCGGGAAGGTCTGCGGTATAAGTATTTGATACCCATTTTTGCCAATCCGAATTTCCACCAATAAAACCAGGTAAAGTAGTGTTTCCACCATTTAAGTTATTACCAAGCAATTCCAAGTCGTTTGCATTATTTTCATTTGTGCATGAAAATATGCAAGTTGCAATAAATAATGTAATTGTCAAATAAATAAGATTTTTCATATTAAAAAAGTTTTTATAAAATTAATAAATTATTTTTAACTGCGATATTTTTTATACGGAAATATCAAAAAACCTGATGCTAAATATCTGCTTTTTACTGCAGAACCAGAGCCTTACTGATTTTTTGTTGGCAGGAAATCTTTAGATAAATAACGTTCTTTATCAACCTGCATCCATATTACAATTGTAAATGTTTTTCAATGCCTTACAATTCAAATCATGATTTACGCGCGCTAATAATATGCAAAGCATTTATTTCTTTACGCAAAATAATAGCGTTGTTTTTATTCAACCAAATAAAAAGCGCACAAAAACAGGTAATATTTTGCAAATTTTTAGCATAATTTTACGAAATATTTATATTCAAAAATTTATTTATAATTTTGCACTCATTATCAGTAATAAATCGTTATAGCATAAAATTATAAAAGTATGAAAATAGGAAATAAAATAAGAAGTCTGCGCATAGAACGCAATCTTTCTCCCATTCAGGTTGCCGATATGCTGGAAATATCGGAATCAACATATCGTAAATACGAAACCGATAAAAGTTCTCCAAATCTGGATATGCTTAATAAAATAGCAAAAATCTACAATAAGGAAATTGTTGATTTATTACCTGAAAACTATGTGTACCAAGAAAATAAAGATAATTCTGTTGGAATAAACGAAGGCGTGATAAATCATCTTTCGGATAAAATTATTGAACTTTATGAAACTCGTATAACAGAACTTAAAGAGCAACTGCAAGAACTAAAAAACGAAAACGAAAGATTGCGAAAATAGAAATGACTATATCACAATTTTTCATAAATCCAAAACGAATGGTAGCGCTTTGAAGCAATGACGCGCAAACACGACAAAGCACTTACCGAAACCGAATATTACATCCAAAACTTTGGCGCAAATATCTATGCAGATTTTACCATCGCCGAAGCATATCGAAAAAAAAGAAACGAAAATAATTCTGCTCGAAGAAGAAAAGGGATTGATAAAAACAATAAGTATCATAGTCTTGCATTATTGTTGAGCGTAGCCGGCGGCTCGCTTATTCTGTATCGGTACACGAGCAAGAAAAACCTTATCCTCAAACTTAATGCCCACAATACGGCAGTACTTGTACTGCATTGCGCTGGAACAGAAATTAGTGTGAAAGTTTAGGTAAATCAGGTATTTTTTCTGCTAATTTTCTTTTGCAGTTTATTATTAACAAGCGACTATTTGCCTGAATATATGCAACCGCCGCAGTTATCAATTTTTGCGCCTGTAACCGCACGCAAACAGTTTATTTCGCCTCGCATGCGCAACACTCCAAGAAATGCAAAAATTATGGCTTCCTTGAAGTCTATCGTTTGCGAGTCGGGAATTATAATTTTTCGCTTTGCGGCAGCATTAAATCGCTCTATCAAAAAAACGTTGCGGGCGCCGCCGCCAGTTACAAGTATTGTTTCGATATTTTTTCCATTCAGCGCCTTATTCAACTGCATGGATATATGCTCTACAACAGTGCGAAGTTTATCGTAAACCGAACTTTCGGAAATATCCATACAAGGTTGAAAAACAGTATCAAACCATTCCTTACCCAGCGATTTTGCTCCTGTTTTTTTATAAAAATCAATATTGTTAAGTTCATTCAGAAGATTTGCATCAATATTGCCTTTGCGGGCATTTTCGCCATCTTTGTCGTAGTGCAGGTTGATTTGGTTTGCCAAATAATTCAGAGCCATGTTGCACGGCGAAATATCAAAAGCCACCCGCCTGCCATGTTCGCGAAAAGAAACATTTGAAATTCCGCCAAGATTAAGGCAGGCATCGTAACGCTCAAAAAGCAATTCATCGCCCACAGGCACAAGCGGTGCGCCTTGCCCGCCCAAAGCGACATCGGTTGTACGAAAATCGCACACTGTTGTAATTCCAGTATGTGCTGCAATAGTTGCCCCGCTGCCTATTTGAGATGTTAATCCTGTTTGGGGCTGATGAAAAGTTGTATGCCCGTGCGAAGCAATAAAATCGGGTTTTATGTTTTGCGTTTCCAAAAAAGCATTTACCTGCTCTGCAATAAATTTTCCCAAATCCACATCGAGACACACAAATTCATAAGCCGAAAGTTCTATGGATTTTCCCAGTCGTTTGCGTAAATTGTCGGGATATTCTACTGTTGCGGCGGCAATAACTTTATAATTCCATCTGTCCGTTTTTACAAAATTGCATAAAGCCATATCCAATCCGTCAAGCGATGTCCCTGACATTAATCCAAGCGCATAATATTCGTTTTTCATTTTTTGAGTGTTATTAAAGTTGTTAAATGATATTGAAATGCAAAGATATTAAATATTTTTCATACTGTAATTACGAATTAGCAACGCTCTTTTTGCAACTCAAACCAATTTGATGTCACCGAAAAATATATCATTTTCGCATATATATAAGATTATGTGTTCAATTTTCCATTTTCAGAATCAAAAAACAGTTTTTTAGCGTTTAATGTTGTTTGTTCTGCAACGGTTTCAATGTTCATATTTTTTATTTCTGCAATTTTTTTTGCTATTAAAACAAGGTTCGCGCTTTCGTTGCGT
The DNA here is from genome assembly GCA_031276235.1 of Prevotellaceae bacterium. GTDB lineage: Bacteria > Bacteroidota > Bacteroidia > Bacteroidales > UBA932 > JAIRKV01. The sequence continues at coordinate 4,318 of JAISNL010000091.1, forward strand.
TTGCCTCTAAATGGCGCAGGCGTTAAATAAGGCGAATCGGTTTCGAGAACAATTTCGTTCATTTGCATTTTTTCCACAATTGCAGTCATGCCCGAATTTTTGAATGTGATTATGCCTCCCAGTCCGAACAAAAAATTTCCGTATGATTTTATTTTTTCATAATCGTCCGCATTGCCTGAAAAAGCATGAAAAATTCCTCGCAGGTTTAAATCGCTGCGTTTGTCAAGAATTGCAAATATTTCGTTAAACGAATTTCGGGCATGAATAATTACTGGCAAGTTGTGTGTGCATGCAATTTCAATCTGACGTTCAAAAGCTTGTATTTGAAGGCTGATATTTTCCGTTGTCCAGTAACAATCAATTCCAATTTCGCCAACGGCGACATAGGGGAAATTTTTAATTGTGTTTTCTACAAAATCAAGTTCCTGTTTATATGTTTCTTCTCGAACAGATACAGGATGCAAACCTGCAGCCAAAAATATCTTTTGAGGATAACGCAAATGTGTTGACATCATTTTTTCAAACGTTGATTTTTCTATTGCAGGAAAAACGAAAGTATCAACGCCGGCAAGTTCGGCTCTGGCAACAGTTTCGTTAAAATCGCCATCAAAGTCTTCCAAATATAAATGTGTATGAGTATCTATCATCATTTTAGTTATTCCTCAAGTTGTTGTATTAGGATTTTCTCTAATTCTGCCTCATTTTTCATCTTCAAATCAACTTATAAATCACATAATTTATAAATCATCCCTATTCTATCATCTATTTCTTTAATTAATGCTTTTAATCTCTTACTATTATCACTTTTTTTAACGCAAGTATGTGAACTTATTAAATCATGAAATAATTTAACACAACAATCTATTACATCTATCATAATATCTTTATTATATTCATCTATTAACTCACATTCTTTTATATAATTTATATCAATCTGTACAAGTTCTAAAATTCCCATATCATTATTATTTAATTTACCACAAATATACTAATTATTTCAACGCTCAATTACAATATATATAAAAAATAAAAAATATATTCATCCTTTCGGACAAATATATTTTTCATTTCATTCATTTCTTTTGTCATATCTTTATCTATTAAAAGTTTAGAATAAAAAGCACTCCCAACTCTATCATTGAAAATATTTTAATGTCAGTTTATGCAAAAATTTTAAGAATTTGTGTTTTCTGTTCGATACTTAAATTATTAAATTCAGTACCGGTTTTTTTATATTTTTTTCAGCGAATACGCTTTGCCCGGAAGACTTTTGACATATCCTCCAAATTCAAGCGTAAGCAGCATTGCCGACAATTGCGACATGGGAATGTCTGTCTCATGCGAAATATTATCTATTGTGTCTGTATCGGTTTTTTTAAGATGATTTATTATTATCATTTCCTTTTCGTTAAGAGTATCAAACAGCGGCAACTGTTTAGGCGCATCGTCTTTCGACAGCCATCCTAAAATATATTCAATATCTTTCACGTTTTCAATCAGAGCTGCTTTATTTGTTTTTATAAGCCAGTTGCAACCGGCAGAATATTCGTCGCCAATGCGAGCTGGAAACGTTAATACATCGCGATTATAGGATGCCGCTATATCGGCGGTAACAAGAGCGCCGCCTTTTTTGCCCGATTCTACAACAACAGTAGCATCTGCAAGTCCTGCGATTATTCTGTTACGACTTAAAAAATTTTTACGGTCGAATATTGACTGAGATGTAAAATCAGTAATCAGCGCGCCCTGCTGCGATATTTGATTTGCAATATTTTTATGTTGAAAAGGATAAATAATATTTAATCCTGTTCCCATTACGGCTATTGTTTTCAGTCCGTTTTGCAAGGCGGCTTTATGGGCGCACACGTCAATTCCGTATGCAAGTCCGCTCACAATAACGGGTTTATGAGTAAGAGCCAAATCGGCTATAATTTTTTCGCACAATGCCGTTCCATAATCGGTAGATTTGCGCGTGCCTACAATACTCAAAATTTTTTTATGATTGAAATCAACATCTCCCTTGGCAAAAAATACAACCGGACCATCATCGCAGGCTTGTAATCGTTTGGGATAATCTTTTTCGGTATATATAAATGCTTTTATTCCGTTTTTTTCTATAAAATCCATTTCTTTTTCTGCCATTCTTAACGCTTCGTCTCGATTTGCCATAACAGAATTGACAAGCATGTTTCCTATGCCCGCAATTTTGTTTATGGATGATCTTTTTTCCAGAAAAACAGCATCCACGCCGCCGCAGCTGGCAATAAGTTTTTTTGCCGTAATACTGCCTACACTTGGAATAAGTTCGATGGCTATGTAATATTTTAACAGTTCGGAATACATTTCGCAGTTTAAGATTTTTGTAAAAATATTGAAAAACTGTTTAAGTTAATGTCTCATTTGTATTAAGATGGATAAAGCAAATTATTCAACGGTTTTAACTTAAAAACGGCACGAAATTATATAAATATTTTAGAATTGCAAAAAATGAAACGGAAAAGACAGGGCAAACGCAGTTTGATTTTTTGGGCTTGTATCAAAACTTCATTCAGCCCAAAGCAATTCACGTATGATGGAGTCGGACAGTAAAAAATACATGGACGGAATTTTTATCCGACAGTCGCTAACAGTCAGTAAACCTTGCTGAATAAAGCGTTGAGACTGCTTTAGCAGATAATCGTGAAACTTATTGCCGAATTTTGTTTTTATGCAGGTAATATCAGCGCCCCAAGCGGTTCGCAACGAAGTAAGCACATAATCATTGTAACATTCGGCAAGGCTTAAATTTTCGCTTTCCCAAAATATTTGATTTGTATTGAGCGCATCAATATATTTTCTGTTGTTTGCGATATTCCAGCGGCGTACGTTATTGCCGTCGTACGAATGTGCCGATGCTCCGAATCCTGCATATGGCTTGCCTTGCCAATATGCAGTGTTGTGTATGGAATAATAATTGCGCTTTGCGAAATTGGATATTTCGTAGTGTTCAAAACCTGCATCAGATGTCATTTTTTCCAAAATTTCATATTGTTTCATGCTTGATTTTTCGCTGGCTGGCTTTAATTCGCCTTTCTCGAATCGTTTATAAAACACTGTTCGCGGCTCTATTCCCAAGTGATAGGCAGAAAGATGAGGAATATCAAAATCAAGAAAAATCTCAATAGTTCTGCGCCATTGCTGCAATTTAAGTTGAGGAAGTCCGTAAATCAAATCGATATTTATATTTTTGAAGCCTGCTTTTTGCGCTGTTTTTATACATTCTATTGCCTGTTGTGCGGTATGCCGTCTGTTCATAAACTGCAAATGTTCATCCACAAACGACTGAACGCCTATACTCAACCTGTTTACGCCTGAATTTTGCAGATTTTCCAAATATTTTTCGCTTAAATCGTCTGGATTAACTTCTACCGTAAATTCGCGGAAATGATTAACTCCGAAATTTCTTTTCACTTCATCCGCAATCATTTTAAGTTCATCGGCAGAATAAATACTTGGCGTTCCTCCACCAAAATAAAGAGTTTCAGGAATTTGTTTCAACTCGCCGCGCCGTATTTGTATTTCTTTGACTGTTGCGGCAAGCATTTCCGTTTTCCGCGCAAGCGATACACTGAAATGAAAATCACAGTAATAGCAAAGTTGCTTACAAAATGGTATATGAATATATACTGCTGACATAATGCAAATTTATATAAAATTCCGTTTATGCTTTAAAATATATAAAAAATGAGATTTTGAAAACTGAAAAATCATAAATTTACACTGTTTGAACTATGTAAAATCTCTAATTCATGTCTGGGTATTTAGTCCCTCCTTGCCAATCAAACTCATGCGGCATTGAAAAATGAAATTTGTGTTCAAAACAGCGCATCCTGCAGAAGTATTGCATGTAAGGATTTTCTATCCATGCTTTGGCTAAACTTTCATCTCCCAAAGTTTTTTAAGTGATTCAACATCAGGCAGACAATCATCAATCGAACAGGCACGCTCGGCTGTCCTCAGTTCGCGCTGTTTTGTGTCTGGTAATTTTCCTCCCATTTTCCAAATATTTTTACCATTATTTTATTATATATCAGTAATGTGTAGAGTTATTAAGGAACGACTAATTAATAGTAAACAGACAACCAACTTTCAACTGTTTCAGGGCATTATAAAAACCGAAGCATCATTGCACAAACAGCGATGCTTCGGTTTTGTATTAATTATGTTGATTTGATATTATCACATCATTCAATCAGGTATTCGCAAAATTTCTCCGTTGTCTTCTACTATTTTCTTTTTCCAAAATTCAGGTAATGCAGGCTGGTTAGGGCTTGCAGGATAATTGTTTTCGGTGCGTTCAAATTTGCCGTCTTTCTCTTTTTTTACATTGCCATCCATATATTTTACGAGCAGATATATATCTAATTTTTTCCATCTGTCAAACATTTCCTGTGCGCGCTGCAACGAAAATTCGGTTATAATCTTTATAGCATCTTCGGGATTTGTGGCATAAGCGGCATTTGCTTTTTTATCTACATCGTCAATCAGTTTTTCAGATTCGCTTTCAAAGGCTTTTTGCACTTTCAGCACATCCTGACTAATTATGTCGTAACGCGAATATACAAAATTTGTTACTCTGTTGAACAGCCAAAATGCCGATTTGTCGGAATATGTAAGCATATCGCCGTTGCCTGTGGCAAATACTTCGGGTACTTCCGTTATTCCGCAATATACAGGAGTGAGGCAGGATGTTGAAGCATCGTCAACGGCAAACCATAAAATGCCTCCTATCGGTTTCGGCAACCACGAACGCGCTTCGGCTATAAACCAGAAGCCTGTTTGCTGTGTTGCCGTTGCTCGCTCGTGTACATATTTTTTTCCTTCAAATTCAAATTCCATAGGACGCCAGCGATAGGGACATTTGAATGCGCCTGCGCCGATGTCGGTTGTCATGTCCATTTGTGTGCCTTCGTAGTGGTCGCGCATGGCAATTTTCACATCTTCAAGCGATAATTTTTTGTCGGGTTTGATGTAAAGCGGCATGCGGTGTTGAAGATTATGTCCCAACGCATAGTCTTGGTATGCCCACATTTCATTGTTTACCTGTTTGAAAAACGACCATACGCGGGCTTCGCAAGCGCGCGCTGCTCCAAAATCAATGGGAGCGTAAGTATCCGAAAAACTGAATTCTGCATCCGTTCCGTTGAAATAGCCGGCTTTGCGTGCAAATGAGATTACATCTTCGGAATAAACGTATTCTATTTCGGGATTAAAAATTTTATCAATATTTTTTGAAGATATTGAATTTTTTACTTTTTTGCCTTCGAGAGGAAAGGTTGTTATGCGCGGGTGATTTGCGTGTCCCGAAACATATCCGTCTGGAATGCGAACGGCAACCCAGACAGCGCCTTTATCGTCTTTGCCCTTGCCTGTGAGTTCGAGAATCCAAACTTCGTCAGGGTCGCTTATTGAGAACGATTCGCCTTCGGAAGCATAGCCGTAAGCGTTTAAAAGTTCGCAAATGGTTTTAATTGCTTCCCGTGCATTGCGCGAGCGTTGCAGCGTGATATATATAAGGTTTCCGTAATCAATAATTCCGCTGCCTGCAAGTTCGTGCCGTCCTCCGTAGGTTGTTTCGCCTATGGCAAGCGCATATTCGTTCATGTTTCCTGTAACGCTGTAAGTTTCGGAAGCCTGAGCGATTTCGCCAAGATATTTCCGTGTATCCCATTCATAAATTTTGAGCATTGCACCTGCCGGATATTGCGCCGCAGGGCGGAAGTATAATTCTCCGTATAAGACGTGAGAATCTGCGCTGTACGAAATAAACGTAGATCCTGTTACGGATGCGCCTTTTGTTACCAAAAAATTTGTACAAGCCTGTGTGTGGTTGTAATTTATCGACAAAATTATTGCGATAATGACTGTAATAATATTTCTTTTCATATTTTTTAATTTTTGAACTGCAAATTTATATTAATTTTCCGAATATCTGTATTAATCTTCAAAAAAGACAATATGAAGAAATAGGCAATAGTAAAGGTTTATAATGATGAAAATAAATATAATATAACAGTTCCTAATATTGAACAGGCGATGATAAAACTTTATTAATCGGAAAGCAAAAATAATGAGGTAATAAGGTCATCATCGTTGGTTTGTTGCGGCTACTGATGTTGTTGTGTTGCGAAAATGAGGTTTGGTTGTTACATTTTATTTGTTTTTCATCACTGAAAGACTAAACATTCTCTCTAAAAGATTAAAATTTCACGTTAAAAGACTAAAGTTCGAGTCTTTTAGCCTCAACTTTTACATAAAAAGACACATAGTCGGAACGATTAATAAGGAATGACTATTTATTTATTCCTATAACTATCAATTCGGTACGGCGATTGAGCTGATGGCAGATTTCAAATTTTTCTTCATCTTCCTTGAATGTGTTTATATATTTATCATCTAGTTTACGCCCTGCGGTCAGGAACGGATATTGTGCGACTGTTTCGCTGTCAACAACTTTTGGTTCACGCTTACCGTAACCGGCGGCAATCATTCGGTCTTCCTTAATTCCTTCGTCTATCATGTAATCTACAACAGCCTGTGCGCGTCGCTGCGAAAGATCGTCGTTTACGCGGTTGTCGCCTCTGCTGTCGGTATGTGCGGCAAGTTCGATAATTATGGATGGATTGTCGTTCATTATTTCAAGAAGTTTGTCAAGTGCTTCTTTTGATTGCGGGTTCAAATCGGCTTTACCAAATTCGTAGAAAATATTCGGAATTTCTATAGGTTTATCGGTAGGCATAAGATTAAGCGTATCGGTAAACAGGAATGAATTTTCATAACCTGCCGTACTGAGTCGTGATTTTTGGTTCAGGTGCTTATCAGCCGATGCTATGCACAGGTAATCGGTGTTGGCGGTCAATTTAAATTTGTATTTGCCGTCTTTTTCTGTTTTTCGTATAAGCGTAGAGCCGTTGTTGCCTATCATTTTCACTTCGCCAGCGAGCGGCGTCTGGTTTTTTGCATCGAGAATAATTCCTTCTACATAATATTCTATAACAGGCACGTTAACATAGAAATGATAAATATCGTCGCCACCTTTGCCTCCACTGCGATTTGATGTGAAATATCCGTTGTCGGTTGAACCTTCAAAAATTATTCCGAAATCATCATAACTGCTGTTGAACGGTTTACCAGCGTTTTCTACTGTCCAGCTACCATCGTCAGCCTGTATCGCTCTATAAATATCAAGCCCTCCAAGCCCCACATGACCTGTGGATGAAAAATAAAATTCGTTTTCAGAACGGCAATAAGGAAACATTTCATCTCCTTTGGTATTTATTTTTTCGCCGAGATTCATTGGCTGTTCCCATGTATCGTTTTTGCTTGTGCGTGTCGCCTTCCAAATATCGTGTCCGCCAAAGCCGCCGGGCATATCCGACACAAAATACAGCGTAAGTTCATCGGGCGAAATTGAAGGTTGCCCAACGCTTATGCTGTCGGGAACTACATTTACAATTTCGGGGTCGCTCCAGTTGTAATTGTTGTCGCGATTTGCAGTATATATGCTGCTGCCCGCCAAATCATCGTACTGTCCCTGAGTTTTTGTAAGATATAATGTTGTATATGCGCTGTTGAACGCACCTGCTCCTTCTTCGTTTCTTTTGGTACACAAATCTTCAACTTTCATTGTTTTGCTCCATTCTCCGTCTTTTCCGAGCTGGGTTTGATAGATATTGCTTACATATTCGCCCGTAACATCGTGCCGTTTTCTGTCTTTTTTGCCCGATTGCCGAGATGATGTAAAAAATATGGTTTCGTAGTCGTTTGTTGCGAATATCGGACAAAAATCGTTTGAAATGGAATTGACAATGTCAAAATTTTCTACGATATATTCTTTTTCACGCTTTACATCATATTCGCGTGCATGTTTTATTGTTTCCTTCATATTTTCTATGCGACTGTCTTCGGGATGCTGGCGTGCAAAAGTTTCAAGCGACTTTTCGGCTTCGTCGTATTTTCTGTTTTTCACCAGAACTTCGGTATATCTATACAGGACATCTTTAATATTATCTCCGCGGCGTACAAGCCGTCCGTACGTTTGTTCTGCATTAGCGTTCTGATTCAAAATTCTGAAACATTCGCCCATGTTATAATTTGCCAATATCTGCTCGCGCCTGCTTATTTTGGAAATAGCCTTTCGGTATTGCGTTATTGCTTTTGAATACGCGCCGCTTTCAAAGGTTTTATTTGCTTTGCGCAACAGATGTTTACCGCTGTTGCAACCTGCCGATAAACTAACTGCCATTATCACAATAAGTGTTGATTTTATAATATTCATAATACGCTTTTCTGTAAAATTAAAACGTAAAATTAATACTTTATTGCGTTTTAAGTGTTAAATTTTTGCATTTATATGTTTAACTGCATCTATAAAGCCTGTTTTACAGCAATATAGAAACATATATTTTTTTTGTAATGCCATACATTGCATGATGCCACAGTTATACAGTACGAAATAGTGGACAGTTAAAAAAATATTAACGTCATTACGAAAGGAAGTGGCAAACCTGTGTGTTTGCCTCTTCCTGATGTTAGGTTACCAATCAAACCAACAAACCCAATGTAGTGGCGAGGTTTGCCCTGATTAACGAACAACTGATTATCGTCATTTGTAAATATTTTATATATTTGGCGTCTGATAATTTATATTCAAAAAAAATAATATATGATTTTATCCGATTTCATAAAATTGCTCGAAAGCAAAAACGATATTGTGCGTATCAAAGAATTTGTTGATCCCGTACTTGAAATTGCCGAAATAACCGACAGGTTTTCCAAAAGTAAAAACGGCGGAAAAGCATTGCTTTTTGAAAATACGGGAACAGATTTTCCCGTATTGACAAACGCCTTCGGCTCTTATGCCAGAATGTGCAGCGCGCTTGGCGTAAACGATTTAAACAAAATCGCAGACGAAATAAATAAACTTTTTTTAAATTTTACAAGCCCGAAAAAAAATTTTTGGGATAAAATGTCGGTATTGCCTGCATTGAAACGTATTGCAGACTGGATGCCCCGATACAGACAGACAAAAGGAAAGTGTCAGGAAGTGATAATGCAAACGCCCGATTTGAATTGCCTGCCTGTATTAAAATGTCATCCTTTTGATGGCGGCAGATTTATAACGCTGCCAATGGTTCACACCATAAATCCCAACACAGAGATTCGCAATTTGGGAATGTACAGAATGCAGATTTTTGGCTCAAAAACAGCAGGGCTACATTGGCACAGGCATAAAACCGGCGCGGCTCATTTTGAAATGTGCAAAAGGCAAAACTGCATAATGCCCGTAGTGGTTACGCTCGGAGGCGATACCGTTTATACTTACTCGGCAACTGCGCCGCTTCCTGATGGCATTGATGAATATATATTTGCCGGTTTTTTGCGCAAAAAAGGCGTAGAAATGGTAAAATGTATAACTCAACCAATGTATGTTCCTTCGGATGTGGATTTTGTTATCGAAGGATATGTAAATCCGCAAGAACCTTTACGCACAGAGGGACCTTTTGGCGACCACACCGGATTTTATTCGCTCGAAGATTTGTTTCCTGCGTTTCACGTAACATGCATCACGCATAAAAAAAATGCGATTTATCCCGCTACCGTTACAGGTATTCCGCCACAGGAAGACGCCTGTATTGCAAAAGCAACGGAACGTATTTTTATAGAACCGGTACGTTTAGCAGTTGTACCCGAAATTGAAGATATGAACATGCCTGTTGAAGGCGTTTTTCATAACATCGCTATTGTGAAAATAAAAAAAACTTATGCAGGGCAAGCAATAAAAACGGCAAATGCTCTTTGGGGCGCGGGACAAATGATGTTCAACAAAATTATGATTATCGTAAACGGAAACGTTGATATTAATAATTATGCGGAATTGACAGACAAAATCAATGCAAATATCAATATCGAAAGCGATGTTTATTTTACAAAGGGTCCGCTTGATATTCTCGACCATGCGGCGCAATCATCAGGTTTTGGCGGAAAAATATGTATTGATGCAACCGAAAAATACGTTGAGGAAAAATTGATGGACAATAAATCAACAAATCAAAAACTTTATGAATTTATCAATAAAAGCAAATTTGATAAAAATAATATCAAAGCCAAAATCACGGTAGTTATGGATGATTTTGCGGATACAGGCAACATCAGTCAAGCCGTATGGCTGCTCGGCAACAATATTGATGCAGTGCGCGATTGCCTGATAATCGACGGCAACCTGATTGTAGATGCGTGCATGAAACACAAAAATCATAAAACAATATTCGCAAACAGAGAATTTGTTTTCAACAGGCGCTGCCCTGATATAGCATGTTCTTCGGCAGAAACAATTAAAATTATTGACAAAAAGTGGGAAACATTAAATATTGGAGAATTTATATTATCTCCATCCGAAAACATTAAAAATCTTGTACTTTCCAAATCAGCAGAATTTACAGGCTGAAAAAAATATTACAAAAACACAATTACATGAAGATTTTATATTGCAAATTTATATCTTTGCATACAGATTTGAACGATGGGAATAGATTTTTTAAAGGCATTCATAGTAGGTTTTTGCGGGTCGGTTGCAGTTGGACCGATTGGAGTTTTGTGTATTCAGCGTACAATAAATAAAGGAAAACATTCCGGATTTATGTCAGGCGCAGGCGCGGCTTCAGCCGATACTCTTTTTGCCGCTCTGGCGGTTTTCTGTCTTGCAGCCGTACAGTCGCTGCTGGAACATAATCAGGCTATATTTTACATCGCAGGAGGAGCTATTATTGCATGGATAGGCATAAAAATTCACTTCTCCAATCCCATAAAACAGCTGAAAAAACCCAAAATAAGCAAATTCAAACTGCTTGAAGATTTTGCCTCAACCTTTCTTCTTACACTAACAAACCCAATGACAATTTTTTTCCTCATAGGACTGTTTGCGCTGGTAAAACTTGATTTGACCACAAGAACCAACACATCGAGTAGCGTTACCATAGTATTGCTGGGCGTATTTTTGGGAGCATGCCTGTGGTGGACTTTATTGATTTCCATTGTAAATAAATTCAGAAAAAAATTTCGCCTTCGCAAACTTTGGCTGGTGAATAAAATAGCCGGAATTATAATTTTTATACTTGGCGTTATCTCTGTGTTTGAAGGAATATGGACAATAATCTACGGTTCGCCAACAGCATTATAACGCCTTGTCGCTACGCTTCTCGCATTGATGCAATACGTTTTTACAGCATCACACAATTTATGATATTATCCATATTTTTATACCTGTTTAAATATTACTGTTAAAATTCTATTTAATATTCATGTTTTTTAACAATTCTGTGTGAAATTTTTATTACTTTTGCAAACCTTTAAATAAAGGTTGCAATATTGCCGAAAACAACCGTTATATTGCATGTAGTAAATACAATATTGACAGAAACAAACTGAATGTTAAAGAAAACAGGCGCAAACCTGTAGAAATAAATAATAATAAATAAATAAAAAAATAATGATGTATGATCGCTAAAAATTTTCCATGTAAGTTAGAAGAAGTTCCAGTGATAGGAGAATTTGTTGTGAACAGCGCCGAAAGAAATATTGATGACTTCAGCGCCTATCCTGCTGTGTTTAATCCCGACTATTTTGCAACTTTAAGGTCTAAAATTGAGGTTTGCAAAGATCTGCTGCAGTCGTCAGCAATAACTAACGAATTGAAGTTTGTAACGAATCAGCTTTACCGCAAAGTAGGTAATTTTCGCGTTGCGGTGAATGTTTTGGAAGGCTATTTTAAACTTGGCGCAAACAGGCTGGATATAGCGGTGAAAGACTCTGGCATAAAAGAAGTAAGAAATGATATAACAAGAGGTAATGTAGAAGGATTGTTTGCAAATATGCAAACAGCGCTGGCAGCGGTGAAACGCAACCAAATCGCACTGAATGCGGTTGGCATGAAACAATCGCTGCTTGATGAAATCAACAATCAGTTGAGGACAATAAGAGAGTTGAACGAACAGCAAAACGGATTGATAGGCAACCGTAACAGTTTGACAGTAGAAAATGTTGAAAAGTTCAATGATCTGTGGAATAGCCTGAAACCGATTCTGAATGCGGCTAAAATTATATACAAAGGCGTGGATGAGGCGAAATTGAAAGATTACACAGTCTCTCAACTGCGAAAAAGAATTAACGCAGAGCGTTGATTTTTCTACTGCATATTTTACACTTTGCGCCCCGCGCGGTTTTCCAACCAAAGGGGCGCAAAAATTATAAGTTTTAAAAATGAATTTATTGAAAATTATTTGAAGATGAACAACCCAAAAGGAATTATGGAAATGGAAAGGATTTACGGAATATTCATAAATTTATGAGTTTGTATGGAAATGTTCCATTTGGGATTTTGTTTTGCATATTCAACAATGACGGGCGTTATTTCGCTGTATTTGCTCCATTCTGCTTGCAAAAACAACATGCAGTTTTTTGAAACTTTTGCGGCATTCTCTTCAGCCCACTTCAAATCATCAACTTTTGCAACAATAACTTTCAATTCGTTTGCCATCAAAAAAATTTCGGCAAGCGGCGGTTGCTGATATTTCGGCGAAAGGCATATCCAGTCCCAAAATCCTGTCAACGGATATGCGCCAGATGTTTCAACAAATGTTTGAATATTTTTATTTTTTAATTTTTCGCACAAAATATCAAGCGGATACAGCGCAGGCTCGCCGCCTGTTACAACTGCGGCTTGAGCAGGAAATGATGATGCGCGTTCAACTATTTTTTTTACCTCAACGGGCGGATGGTTTTTGGGATTCCATGTAAATTTTGCATCGCACCAGCTACAGCCAATATCGCAGCCGCCAAGCCTGATAAAATAAGCCGGCTTGCCGCTGTGAAAGCCTTCGCCCTGAATTGTATAAAAATCTTCTACCAGCGGCAACAAATTTCCGCGCTGCAATAAGTATATGTTATTTTCTGTATCAAACATTTTATTTTTTGTTGCTAAACAATAATTTATAATTGCGTTCAATGGCAGGCTTTACAAGCGTTTCGGGAACAAATTTCCATTCATCATTTCCTGACAGCAAAGACGGTTCAACCTGTTTTTGCCGTTCTATCCACTGCATTAGATAATAGCGCAAATCTTTTGATGTAGAAAAAATAATTCGTCTGTTCAGTTCATCCTTTGCTATTTTTGCGCCTTCGGTTAAGTGCCCGCCGCCGCCGTTTCCGCGATATGAATTGATTGCTACCTTATAGGTTTTGTCTAAATCAAATTTATCTCCATTGTACATTGATATTATATTGATTTTTTCGCCCGAAGATTTTGTAACATCAACTGTGTATTTTATTCCTGCCGCCGCATCAAAGTTGTAATAAGGATTTTTCAGCAATCCGTTGCGACTGTTTCCGGCTTCGCGAAACAGCAGAATATCATCGGCAGACGTTTTCATTTGGTTTGTCCACAGCGAATATGAATATTCGAGGAAATCTTTGATTTCTCTGCCTGTAAGCTGCATTGTGTAGAGCAGATTTTCATATCTGTACAGTTTAAACATATCGCCGACATACACATCGCCTTCCCTGATTTCAGCATCAAATGAAAGCGGCGCGGTGAACGAAATATCGGCTTGTGTAATATCCAACTGTATTCTGTGAATTAAATCAATAAATTCGGATGCACCGAAAAATGAACTGCGGGTTGAAATGCTTTTTGTAAATTTGCCTGCTGGACGCGATACAAATTGCTGTACGGCATCAAAATTTGATTTGAAGTTTGTAATAAACGAACTGTCGGGTTCAAAATTTTTTGTTTCTATCAAACTTCCGCTTACTGTTTTTTTTATCACTTTGCCGTCTTTCAGTTTCAGGCTGATTTGCACTTTCGACACCAGTTTTCCTTCGTTTTGAGGATCTACAATCAATACCGAATCACCTGCGGCGTTGCATACTTTGCCGCAAAATTTATCGTGGTCGTGTCCTATTAAGATTGCATCAAATCCGGGTACTTTCTGAGCCACAAGCATTGATGCGTTTTCGTTGTTTGGAGTATTAATATCTTCGCCTTCGCGTTCAAAGTCATATCCTGAATGGAAGAGACCCAAAATTATATGTGGATTTTCTTTTTTGCGGATTTCTTTTATCCAGTATTCCGCCGTTTCAACCATATCTCGAAATTCAATTCCTTCCCATATTGAATTGGGAAGCCACTTAGGAATTCCGGGAGTTATCAATCCAAGTACGGCAATTTTTACGCCTTCGCGTTCAATCATTGCATAAGGCTCGAAATAAGGTTTGCCATCGCTTGTGCGCACTGCATTTGCTGCTATCACAGGGCAGTTGTATTCGGCAAACACTTTGTCGTAAACGGCATGTCCTGTTTCTATATCGTGATTGCCTGCACCGGCAGCATCGTAGTTCATAAAATTAATAATCTGCGCTGCCAGATGCACAGAAGAGGTATCAATAAAATTATAATAATAAGCGGCAGGCTGTCCCTGCAAAATGTCACCGTTATCAAGCAAAATCAAATTTTTATTCAGTCTGCGTTCTCTTTGTACCACGCTATATACATGCGATAAACTTCTATCCATCGGCAGGCTGCTGATAAAATCATAAGGAAAAAATGCGCCATGAATATCGGATGTGTGCATTACAATAATTTCAACATTTTTATCGCGAGTACACGATAACATCAGGCTGAATATGGCAGCAACAAGTAAAAATTTCAAATGTTTTTTCATGTTTTCGGAATTTTATTCTGTTCATTTTTTTCTATAAGAGCAACGGCATGGGCAGCAATGCCTTCTTCGCGTCCTACAAAACCTAATTTTTCGGTAGTAGTAGCTTTTATCGAAATTCTGTCAACATCGATATTCATAATTTTCGCCAAACATTTTTGCATTTCATCTACGTATGGATTTATTGCAGGCTTCTGCAAACACACAACCGAGTCAATATTAACAATACTGTAACCCTGCGCTGCAAGCAAATCAACGGTTTTACGCAAAAGTATCTTACTGTCAATATTTTTATATTGAACATCCCTGTCGGGGAAATGATGTCCTATATCTTTCAGAGCGGCTGCGCCAAGCAAGGCATCGCAAATTGCATGAATAAGAGCATCTCCATCCGAATGGGCAATTGCGCCCTTATCGCAGTCAATTTTTATTCCGCCAATCCACAAATCAATGCCGCTGCCTAACTTGTGAACATCATATCCGTTTCCTATCCTTATCATAACTGTTAATATTTTTTGCAAAGTTAAAAAAAACTGTCATGTCCTACTATAGGTTGACACAAAAAATCAGAAAAGATGACAGACAACAAACCAGTCAACAGGAGAAGTTATATTCGGTACAGTATTTGCTTTAAGGAAAAAGT
>JAISNL010000105.1 GCA_031276235.1 Prevotellaceae bacterium
AACACACGTCGTCCTCATTGGGCGTTGAAGTTCAAAACACCACAAGAAGTTCATGAAGCTGTGGGTTGACTAAAAAAATAATAAAAATGAAACGTATAAAAATAAATAACAAAAATTTAATATTAACATGTCAACTTTTTTAGGACGAGACAATGTCCTGCAAAACCTTATTTCCACCTAATTTTCCCAACAAAACAACCACAGTCGCCACAAAAAACCAACGATGACAAACTCATTACCTCATTCACCGATGTCGTGTTGCGGTTTTGAATCAGGTGAGAATTAGGTTTTATCATCGCTTGTCAACATTAGTATCTGTTATATTCTATTAATTTTTCATCCCTATACAGATAAAATAGCAAAAACTCATCCTATGAAAAGGATGAGTTTTTACTTACAATAATAAGTTTTAATTTCAATCAGCAATTTACCATATCAACACGCGTTTTTCTACAGGCAATGCCATTGGCGCATCGACGGCAATGTTGAAAGCATCATACCATGCCTGAATGTGTGGCATTTGTCCGTTTACTCTCCATTTTCCCAGCGAATGCGGGTCTGATTTCGTGCGCCGCAATATTTCTTCACTGCGAATATTTGACGCCCAAACAGTGGCATAAGCCAAAAAGAAACGCTGGTCTGGAGTAAATCCATCAATATCGGGCAGTGGATTATCTTTTGTTGCCAGCCTGTATGCCTGATAAGCTATCTGCAAACCGCCGTAATCTGCTATATTTTCGCCAAGCGTAAACCGTCCGTTGGCATGAACGCCCGGCGCTACGTATATTGAATCAAAATAATCGGACATAACTTTTGCCTTTTCGTTAAATCTTTGTGCATCTTCGGCAGTCCACCAGTCCTGCAGATTTCCATCTTTGTCGAACTGCCGTCCCTGATCGTCAAATCCGTGCGTCATTTCGTGTCCTATCACCACTCCTATTGCACCATAGTTAAAGGCATCATCTGCGTTCATGTCAAAAAACGGATACTGCAATATTCCTGCAGGAAAACATATTTCGTTTGTTGTCGGGTTGTAATATGCGTTCACCGTTTGCGGAGTCATTCCCCATTCGTCCCTGTCAACAGGTTTACCTGCTTTGCCAAGCATATATTCATTTTCAAAGCGATTTGCGCGTTTAATATTTTCATAATAAGTATCTTTTTTAATTTTAAGATTTGAATAATCCCGCCATTTATCAGGGTATCCTATTTTCACATAGAAAGTTTTCAGTTTTTCAAGCGCTTTTGCTTTTGTGCTGTCGCTCATCCATTCCAGAGCCGATATTCGTTCTCCCAGCACATTTTGCAGGTTTTGCACAAGATTAACCATTCGTTCTTTGGCTTCGGGCGGGAAATATTTTTTAACAAACATTTGCCCTACTGCTTCTCCCAATACTCCGTTTACAACAGACACTGCCTGTTTCCAACGCGGTTGGGGCTTTTCTTTTCCCGATAATATTTTGCCGTAAAATTCAAAATTTTCGTTATAAAGTTCATCGCTCAAATATTCAGCGGCTGCATCTATAATTTTCCATTGAATATATGCCTTATGGGTTTGCAAAGGTTCGGATGCAAGAATATTATTAACTTCGATAACCGGTTCTTTTTGAGAAACATTTATTTCGTTTATATTTTTCAGATTCAATACGGTCAATATTTCATCCCAATTTATTTGAGGCGTAATTTTTTTAAGTTCGGCTATTGACATTTTGCTGTAATTTGCATAGGGATCGCGCAACTTTATTTTGTCGTAAGCGGCTGTAGCCAGCCGTGTTTCTATTTTCATAACGGCTTCCATGTTTTTTACAGCCTGTTCGTGCGTAAATCCCGTACGTTCAAACATTCTTATTATATGATTTTTGTAGTGTTCGCGTATTTTTGCAGTATGTTCATCCTTATCCAGATAATAATCGCGCTGCCTCAGACTGATTCCTCCCTGATAAAGTTGCAGAATGTTCATTTTACTGTTCATCATGTCTGCATCAACAAAAACTGAAAAATAAAGATCAATTCCGTTCAGCATCAAATATGGAACAAGCGACAAAAGTTCGTTTTTATCCTGCAAGGCAGCCACTCTGTTCAGTTCTTCCACAATTGGAAAATATTCATCGCTATTTCGTTTCAAACTGTCCATTGCCATGTTGTACAAATCGCCTATTTTTTGTTCAACCGTTTCGTTTTGATGTTTAGACGAGGCAATCTCTGCAATCAATTCATTAAGTTGAGTTCTGTTATCTTCGGCTAATTTGTCAAAAGAGCCGAATCGTGCATATTCGCCGGTCAGCGGATATTTTTTCAGCCAGCCTCCGCAGGCATACTGATAAAAATCCGAACCGGGATTTGCGGCAGTATCAATATTGGTAACATCTATTCCCGATATTAACCTGTTTTTCTTCGATTCACATGATACTATCATAAATATTAAAGCAATAATAAAAATAATTTTTTTCATCTTTTTATAATTTAAATTAAAATTAGAGACACAAATGTACTAAAAAAAATACAAGAGCAGTGATAAAATCTGCAAATTTTACATATAATTTAAGATAAAAAACACAAAATTATGGAATTTATTGCTCAAATGCATCTATAAAGCAAACGATATAAAATATTTTTTTGACAGATTAAAATAATAAAAAAATGAAAACAGCGAAAAAGAAAAAAACTATTTTTGATGACGGATGATTTAGTGTTGAGAGATAAAGCAGTTTATGACAATCGTATCATTTTCATGTTTTAGAATAAATAAACCGTAACAAATATAAAAAATGCAATAAATTTAACAGGCGGTAAAAACTTTGCTATTAGTAAATTATACAAAAATTAAAAATTTTATCTCAGAAAAATACAATATAAATTAAAAAAAATAAGTAATTTTGACATGCATACCGAATGTGTTATCAATGCCGAACGGTGTAAATGTTGAACAAATAAATTAAAAATAAATATAAATTAAAAAAAATTAAAAGCCA
Organism: Prevotellaceae bacterium; assembly: GCA_031276235.1. Lineage (GTDB taxonomy): Bacteria > Bacteroidota > Bacteroidia > Bacteroidales > UBA932 > JAIRKV01. The sequence goes on from JAISNL010000105.1 coordinate 2,973, forward strand.
TGGAAGCAAAAAAAACAAAAAAAGCGGATTTGGACAGCAAAAAAGGAATATTTTTTGGAATAGGTCTGATAGCCACGCTTCTCATTATGATTTTTCTTTTCGAATCATCAACAAGAAATGCAACTCAAGCGGTACTTGCCGATACCAGAGAAGTGATTGAGGAAGAAGAAATGCCTCTTCCCGAAGAAGAACAGCCGGAACCCGAGCAGGTTGCGCCAGTGCCGATTATGTCGGATATACTTGATATCGTTGACGAAAACGTAGATATCAATACCGATATTGATTTTACATCGGAAGTAGATAAAGACTTTGCAGTAGAAAAAGTTGATTATGTTGCGAAAAAAGTTGAAGTAGAAGAAGTGGAAGATGATGCCATTCCTTTTGCTGTAGTTGAAGAAAAACCCAAATTTCAGGGCGGCGACCAGAACACGTTCAGCAAATGGGTTAACAGCAAGTTCAACTATCCGGAATCGGCTCAGGAAAATGGAGTACAGGGCAGAGTTATAGTTGAATTTACCGTTGACAAAGATGGGTCGGTAAAAGACGTAAAGGTTTTGAGAAAAGTTGACCCTGATATTGACAGGGAAGCGGTTCGCGTAGTTTCGTCGTCTCCGAAATGGACGCCCGGCAAGCAAAGAACAAAAACAGTTGCCGTAAGGTATCAGTTTCCTATAGTTTTACAACTGCAATAACGAAATTGAAACAATAAATAAAAAATGGTTGCTCAAAAAAGCAACCATTTTTTATTGTAATCAAAAGAGTATTGTTTTAATAATATCCCTGTTCAAGCATTGCGCGGGCAACTTTCATAAATCCAGCCACGTTAGCTCCTTTCACATAGTTGATACGACCATCGGGGAGAGCGCCATACTCAACGCATGCGCTGTGTATGCTTTCCATAATGGTTTTCAGTTTTGCATCAACTTCTTCGGCTGTCCATGAAATGTGCATTGCGTTTTGCGTCATTTCCAAACCCGAAGTGGCAACGCCGCCTGCATTTACAGCCTTCCCCGGGCCAAAAGGAATTTTCGCTTTCTGTATTATTTCTATTGCTTCGGGAGTGCAGCCCATGTTTGAAACTTCGGCAACCAAAAGCGTTCCGTTTTTAACTATGATTTCGGCATCTTCGGCGGCAAGTTCGTTTTGTGTTGCGCAAGGCATGGCTATATCAACCTTAACTTCCCATGGTTTTTTGCCTGCGATGAATTTAGAGCCGGCAAATTTTTCGGCATAAGGCGACACTATGTCGCGTCCGCTTGCGCGAAGGTCTAACAGATAATCAATTTTTTCAGCGTTCAAACCGGCTTCATCGTAAATATATCCATCGGGACCTGATACTGTAATAACTTTTGCGCCGAGTTCGGTTGCTTTTAAAGCCGCTCCCCAGGCTACGTTTCCGAATCCCGAAAGTGCGATTGTTTTGCCGCTTATGTTTTTGTTTATTTTACTCAGCATGTGCTGTACAAAATAAACCGCTCCAAATCCTGTAGCTTCGGCTCGCACCAGCGAACCGCCCCAATTCAATCCTTTTCCTGTAAGCGTTCCGTGATGTTCGCGCGTCAGTTTTTTGTACCAGCCGTTTAAAAATCCGATTTCACGAGCGCCAACGCCTATATCGCCGGCAGGCACGTCCATGTCGGGTCCAATGGCACGCCACAATTCGGTCATAAATGCCTGACAAAAACGCATCATTTCGCCATCTGATTTTCCGCGCGGGTCGAAATCCGAGCCGCCTTTAGCTCCGCCCATAGGCAAAGTGGTAAGCGCATTTTTGAATATCTGTTCAAATCCTAAAAATTTAAGGATTGAAGGAACTACCGAACGGTGAAAACGCAAACCGCCCTTGTAAGGACCTATTGCATTGTTGAACTGCACGCGATAGCCTGTATTGGTTTGCACTTCGCCTTTGTCGTCAACCCAGGTAACGCGGAATGTAAATATTCTGTCGGGTTCAACCAGACGTTCAACAATTTTTGCTTTTTCAAATTCCGGATGCAGGTTATAAATCTCTTCTACCGATTCCAGCACTTCGCGTACTGCCTGCAAGTACTCTTTTTCGTGACCATACTTCGCTTGAAGTTTGTCCATAATTTCGTTAACTTTCATATTTGATGATGTTTTTTTAGTTCTTTCCTGCGTTGAAACTTACTGTAACGCAAGTCCGAATTTTTGTTATTATTTTTTTTACTTTTGTGTGAAACATTTATTTTATTTAAAATTTCTGCAAAGTTAATTATTTATTATCATTATTCGCTTTTTTATTTTTTACCTCATATTTTCCTCGGTCGATTTAACATTTCTTTTTTATTTTGCCTCATATCCTCGGGCGATTTGATATTTTTAATTTCGTTTGCCTTATTGCCCAAGGCGATTTAATATTATGTTTATTTTTTGCTTCATATCCTCGGGCGATTTGATATTTTTAATTTCATTTGCCTTATCGCCCAAGGCGATTTAATATTATGTTTATTTTTTGCCTCATATCCTCGGGCTATTTGATATTTTTAATTTCGTTTGCCTTATCGCCCAAGGCGATTTAATATTTACTTGTCATTTTGTTTCGTCGCTCGGGGCGATGAATCATTTCTATTCTGTTTTGGGCTCAATCAGCAGGTCATCTTCGCCGCTTTCCCTGTTTTTACGCCGTGTTGTCCGTGCTTTTATTTGCTGGTTATAATAATTGCCCAACTGACTGAATTCGGCTATCAATTGCCGCCATTCGGCAACATCTTCGTTCTCTGCCGCCCAGTATTCTATTCCATCGTACATGGCGTTTATCGCTTTTACGCAGGCAGCCCGTATGGTTTTGCTGTCCACATGTTCTATTGCGCTCAGTTCGGCATTGCGTTTTTGCCACAGTTCGTCAAAACGTATATTTGCTTCTTTCATGGCATTGTAAACGGGAGTCAGGGCTAAGGCAGCCAGAGCATCAGCCATTCCTGCGGTGCGTTCTATGTCTTCCGCCAGATTGTAGAGGCGTTGCGTTTCGGCTGTATTTCTGTCGTCTGCAATGTCGCGTCCGTGCTTGTCGAACAGAGCGGTAAGTTTTGCCGATGCTTCTTCGTATCCCGGCACTGCCACGCGCGAATATGTGCGTTCGGTGCGTATCAGGGTGTTTACGTATGAGTCGCGCAGGCGTTCATATTCGTCAAGTTGTTTTGCATCCTGCCATTTGCGTTCCTGCGCTTCTATTTTGCCAAGTTCGGGCAAAAAGGCTTTCACTGACTCAAGTCGTTTTTCCAAATGCTGCAATACGCATGGATATTTTTCAGATATTTCAATAATATGTGGAACTACAAGAGTAAATTCTACATTCTTTAAACTTTGAAATCTAAATCTTTCAATTTTTAAGGTATTCATGATATTTTAATTTTTTTATTATAAATTATTTTTTTGTTATTAATATCTTATTCAGAGTTTTGTTAATTTTTAATTTCCTATTTATCTCCGTTTTCATTTAGCCATATTTGAGCCTCTTCGTTTCCAAGCTGCGCCGCCTTTTGATAACAGGTTCTGGCTTCGGCATAATTTCCCAGTTCAGCATAAACATATCCCATATTAAAATATATGGGTGCTTTAAGTATTGGATCAATATCAAGCGCCTTTTGATAACTGACTATGGCTTCGGTATAATTTTTCAGTTCATAATAAGCATCTCCCATATTATGGTATGAATTTGAATCGCGGGGATCAATCTCAACAGCCTTTTTACAGCAGGCTATGACTTCGGGATAATTTCCAATCTTGCCATAAGCATTGCTAATCGCCCAATATGCCTCTTCATAGTTGGGATCAATTTCAAGCGCTTTTTGATAACTGATTATGGCTTGGATATAATTTTTCTGTTCTTCATAAGTATATCCTATATTACAATATGCTTGTACATAGTTTGAATCAATTTCAACAGCCTTTTGCCAGCAGGCTATGGCTTTAGTATAATTTTCCATATCCGCATAAGCATTTCCCATATAAAAATATGCATCTGCATGATTTGGATTAATTTCAACAACCTTTTGAAAACAGGCTATCTCTTTTGTGTAATTTCCCAGTTTAGCATAAGCATATCCCATATTCAAATATGTCTTTGTATCGTTTGGATTAATCTCAACAGCCTTTTGATAACAGGCGATAGCATTTTGATAGCAGTCTATGGTTCTGCTAAAATCCATCATATCGCCACCATAAACATATCCCAGATTATAATATGCTTCTGCATCGTTGGGATTGTCATCTATAAGACGCTGATAATATTCAATACTCTTTTTAAGTTCTTCCTCTAATATTTTTTCCATAATTTCATTTTTATTTATTTGTTTGTCCCTACGGGATATTTTTTATTAATCATTTACCATTTGTATCCGTTTTCTTTTAGCCATACTTGAGCCTCTTTGATTCCAAACCGCGCTGCTTTTTGATAACAATCTCTGGCTTCGGGATAATTTCCCAGTCCATCATAAACAATTCCCATATTATAATATGCCTCTGCATGTATATTAACACCCATATTATTATATGCATCTGTGTCGGTTGGATTAATGTCAAGAGCCTTTTTATAACATCTTATGGCTTTGGTATAATTTTTCAGTTCACTATAAGCATTTCCCATATTAATATATGCTGCTGCTTCGTTTGGATCAATTTCAACCGCCTTTTGCAAGCAGGCTATGCCTTTAGTATGATTTTTTTTTATGAGATAAGCATATCCCATATGAGAATATGCTTTTGCATAGGTTGGATTAATATCAATAGCCTTTTGATAACAGGCTATGGCTTCGGTATAATTTCCCAGTTTACCATAAGTATTTCCCATATTATTATATACTTCTGCAGAGGTTGGATTTATATAAACAGATTTTTTATAAATGGCTATGGCTTTGGTATAATTTTTCTGTTTATAATAAACATCTCCCATAAAAAAATATGCTACTGCATGGTTTGGATTAATCTTAACAGCCTTTTGGCAACAGGCTATGGCTTTGGTATAATTTCCCAGTTCATAATAAGCAATTCCCATATTATAATATGCATCTGCATAGTTTGGATCAATAGTAAGCGCTTTTTGATAACAGGTTATGGCTTCGGGATAATTTTTCAGTTCATAATAAGCAGCTCCCATACTGTTATATGCTTCTGCATCTCCATTTTGCGCATGAATGCTATTGGCATGTCCCAGTAGCAGGATTATTATCAGGATTGTGATTTTACTTTTCATTTTTTATATTATTTAATTTGTTTATTAATTATTTCTGAATTAAATTTTCTTATTGATATTAATTAGTATTTCTCATTCATGATACTCAATTTCCCTTTCGGTGATTTCTTTTGCTGTGTTTGCCTCGCCTTCATATTCTATTTTTTCAATCCAATTGCCTTTATTGTCATATTTGTACTTGTAAGTCATTTGTCCAAATAAACTGTCGTCCGAATCATATCTATTCACTTCTGTTATATTGCCATTATCGTCATATTTGTATGTTCCTTTTATATAATATAAACTGCCGTCTGAATAATACAAATTCACCTCTGTCTCGTTTCCTCTATCATCATATTTATAAGTATATTTCTTTTCTAAACTACCGTCTGATTTATATTCATTCTCGTCTGTCTTATTTCCTTTGTTGTCATATTTATAAGTCTGTTTTCCCTTTAAACTGCCGTCCGGATTATACATGTTCTCTTCTATCATATTTCCTCTGTCGTCATATTTGTATGTTTCTTTATTGCTTAAATTGATGTCTGGATGATAAAAGTCAGACTCTATATGATTTCCATTACCATCATATTTGTAAATTTCTTTCATTACTACTCTGCTTTCACCAGACATGTTCATTTCTGTCATATATCCTTTGTCGTCATATTTATAAGTCTGTTTTGCAAATAACTTGCCGTCTGATCTATATATAGTCCTTTCTGTCCGATTTCCCTTATCGTCATATTTTGTCAAACTATTATTTTTTGCCAAACCAATATAATAATTACTAGAATAATTAATAGATATATCGCCTTTGGTCAGTTCTCCAAACTTTTCTACTGCTTCATAAGTAATTACCCTTTCGCTTTTCACTTTGCCTTTTAAGCCGTCTTTGTCCCAGCCTGTTTTTTTTGCGGTTGTGTTTTGTTCCGTGCAACATACCGCCAGCGCTACTGCTAATGCTAATAATATTATACGTTTCATGTTATTTAGTGTTTAATTTGTTTGTTAATATTGGTTTTATGATTATTACTCATTTTTCATTCATAATACTCAATTTTTCGTTCGGTAATTATGTTTGCTATGTTTGCTTCGCCTTCATATTCTATTCTTTCAATCCAATTGCCTTTATTGTCATATTTGTACTTGTAAGTCATTTGTCCAAATAAACTGCCGTCTGATCTATATTCACTCACTTCTATCCAGTTTCCCTTATCGTCATATTTGTATGCCTTTTTATAGCCGCTATGTTTTTCTTCTGCCAGATTTCCTTTATTGTCATATTTGTATATTTCTTTATTGTTTAAACTGCCGTATGGATTATACTCATTCTTTTCTATTTTGTTTCCTTTGTCGTCATATTTGTATGTTTCTTTAGTCCATAAACTGTTGCCTACATAACGGTTCCACTCTATCTTATTTCCTCTATCGTCATATTTATATGTATTTTTAATGAATAAACTGCCGTCTGATGTATACAAATTCGCCTCTGTCTCGTTTCCTCTGTCGTCATATTTATAAATCAATTTACTGTCTAAGCTACCGTCTGATTTATATTCATTACTTTCTGCCTCGTTTCCATTGTCGTCATATTTGTAAGTCCATTTTTTTTCTAAACTGCCGTCTGATTTATATACATTATATTCTATATTATTTCCTTTGTTATCATATTTATAAGTATATTTCCATAATAAAACGCCGTCTGAATTATATATATTATATTCTGTGTTATTTCCCATGTCGTCATATTTTGTTAAACGATTATTAAATGAACCTGTGTCTATATCACCTTTGGTCAGTTCTCCGAATTTTTCTACTGCTTCATAAGGAATTTCTCTTACGCTTTTCACTTTGCCTTTTAAGCCGTCTTCGTCCCAACCTGTTTTTTTTGCAGTTGTGTTTTGTTCTGTGCAACCAACAGCAAACACTGCGGTTAATGTTAATAATATTATACGTTTCATTTTATCTATTTGTTTTTTCATTTTTATTCCCGCAAATTTAGTGTTTATTTTTTATGCAAACACAGAATGACGAAATTACTTTATTATTCCACTTCCCATGTTGCGCCGCTGTGGAGGAGGTCGTCTACGCAATGCACTTTTGCTTTTGCCTTCACTTCTTCGAGTTGGTCGCGCACGTTGTCGTCGTATGTTTTGTCTTTTACGTTGCGAATTATTCCAAGCGCAACAGGCATTTCGGGCGTTTTCATTCCTGCAAGCATCATGTGTATCCCGGTATCCTGATTTTCGGCATTGTGTACGAGAATATCATTTTCGGTAATTCCGTTTTTGCCGATTTCCACCACTTTCAGTTGCATGTTTTCTTTGTCGAGAACAAGCCCCTTGTCCCTGTTTTTGCCAAAAATCATTGGTTGCCCGTGTCGCAGTACTATTATTCTGTCTTCGCGGTTTTCTTTATCTGAAATATATCCGTGAGCCTTGTCGTTAAATATTACGCAGTTTACCAGCATTTCCATTACCGAAGTTCCGTCATGTTTGGCGGCTTCTACCATTATTTCGGCTGACAGTTTGAGTTCTGCATCCAGCGAGCGGGCAAAAAATGTTCCTCTTGCTCCTATTATTAATTCGCCCGGATTAAAAGGATGTTCCACCGTTCCGTATGGAGAGGTTTTTGTTATCATTCCGAGTTTAGATGTGGGCGAATACTGTCCTTTCGTTAATCCGTAAATCTGGTTGTTGAACAGCAGTATATTTATGTCAATATTTCTGCGTATGGCGTGAATAAAATGGTTTCCGCCTATAGCCAGAGCATCTCCGTCTCCTGTGATTTGCCAAACGCTAAGGTGAGGATTTGCAACTTTAACGCCTGTAGATATTGCCGAAGCGCGTCCGTGTATTCCGTGAAATCCGTAGCAGTTTACATAATAGGGAAAACGCGACGAGCATCCTATTCCCGAAACAAAGGCAAATCTTTCTTTAGTATAGTTCAACTCTTTTGCTACAACAGGAAGCGCCCGTAGCACGGCTGCATGTACCGCATAATCGCCACAGCCCGGACACCATTTTATTTCCATACTGCTTTTGAAATCTTGTTGAGTATATTCCATCTTAACTGTTTTTATGTTTTTTAATATTTATATTTCTTTTAATAACTGTTCAAATTTTTCTTTCAGTTCCACCACCGTAAACGGCAATCCCTGAACTTTATTGTACTGTTCAAATCGAATGTCGTAAAATTCGCTCCTCAGATAGTTGGCAAACTGTCCAAGATTTAGTTCGCAGACAACGATTTTTTTGAAGTTTTTAAATATTTCGCCTGTATTTTTCGGAAGAGGATTGATATAATTGAAATGCGCAAGGCTTATTTTACTGCCCTGCTGCCTCAAATAATCAACTGCCGAATACAAATGCCCGAAAGTGCCGCCCCAGCCTACAACCAGCAGGTCTCCTTCCGCATCGCCTGTAATTTCCTGTTCAGGTATGAACTCCTGTACTTTCGCAACCTTTGCCGCACGCATATCAACCATCTTTTGATGATTTACAGGGTCGTGAGATGCTTCGCCTGTAACAAAATCTTTTTCCAAACCTCCGATACGGTGTTCCAGCCCTTTCGTTTCGGGCAAAGCCCAGCGGCGCGCCAAGCGAATGGCATCCCGCCTGTAGGGTTTGTAATCCGTATCGCCTTCTGCAACCAAAGGCGGAACTATTGCGGGATAATCTTTCATAGCGGGGATTTTCCACGGTTCAGAACCGTTTGCAATAAATCCATCGGTAAGCAAAATAACAGGAGTCATGTGTTCCATTGCAATTTTGCCTGCATAAAAGGCGTAATGAAAACAGTCGGATGGCGTGCTTGCCGCTATTACCACAACGGGACATTCGCCATTGCGTCCGTACAGCGCCTGACCAAGATCAGACTGTTCGGTTTTTGTAGGCAAACCTGTTGAAGGTCCTCCGCGCTGCACGTCCACTACAACCAGCGGCAGTTCGGTCATTACAGCCAGTCCCAGCGCTTCCGATTTCAACGAAAGTCCGGGTCCAGAAGTTGTTGTTACTGCAAAATTTCCTGCGAAAGCAGCTCCTATCGCCGTACAAATACCTGCAATTTCGTCTTCAACCTGCAGCGTTTTTACATTTAAATTTTTGTGTATTGCCAGCTCTTCAAGAATATTTGTTGCCGGCGTAATAGGATACGAGCCGCAAAACAGAGGAAGATTTGCTTTTTCGGCTGCGGCAATCAATCCCCATGCCGTAGCCTGATTTCCGCTAATGCTTCTGTATGTTCCCTTTTCTTTCTTTTTCGATACTACCTTGTATGTATTTGCATGGGCATGAGTATTGGCGGCATAATTGTATCCATCAACAAGCACTTTTCTGTTGGGTTCAATCAATTCGGGTTTCTTTTTGAATTTATTTTTGAAATATTTGAAAGTAAATTCAAAAGGATGGTCGTAAATAAAATAGCAAATGCCGAGGGCAAACATGTTTTTACTTCGCACAATTGTTTTATTGTCAAGTCCGCTGTCTTTCAAACTTTCTTTTGTCAGAGAGGTTATCGGAGCAATAATAATATTATTGTCCTGCAATCCGAGTTCTTCAAAAGGATTTAAGGTAGTAAAACCTGCTCGCTGAACGGTTTTATCGTTAAATTCGTCGGCATCTACAATTATTGTTGCGCCTTTTTTTGCCCATTTAGCATTAGCCCTCAAAGCGGCAGGATTCATGGCAATAAGCACATCGCAATAATCGCCCGGAGTACGCACTACGCCGCTGCCAATATGAACCTGAAAACCCGAAACACCCGAAACAGTACCTTGCGGAGCTCGAATTTCGGCAGGATAATCAGGGAAAGTTGATACGCCATCGCCAAGCAATGCGGCAGTATCGGCAAATAATGTTCCTGTAAGTTGCATTCCATCTCCGGAGTCGCCGGAAAATCGAATTACAACATCATCAATTTCAATACGTTTTGTTATATCCATATTTTATGTTTTACATGATTTATTTCACGGCGCAAATGTACTTTTTATTTTTCAAATTAAGAAAAATTTTCATTGGGAATTAAAACAATTTTTTCTTTTTTTGTTTGTGTTTCTTTAATTTATTTTTACGATACTGCGGAGATGCACAGATGAATATTTATTATAACGATGATTGTTTTCTGATTTTAATCTTATTTTGCTTATACCTATAATAAATGACAATGCGATAATATTATATAATGTCTCAAAAATGCAAACCTGATTCTCTCGATTAGAGCGTCATTGCTATTATGTTTTTAATTTCATTATTAATTATCATTTTTCCACAATTTCAACTTTTTCTCCATTTGTTGACAAATAAAAAATAACTGTTTCAGAGACAACCCCAACCAGCAATTTTGCATATTTTGTTTCTAACCCTTTAAAATCAACATCTTTTCCATGCCCTGTTCCATAGGCATTTCTCAATTCAGACACGCCCTGTACTATTGAAGCAATTCCTCCAAGTATTTGAGAAATAGATTTTTTTGCTTTGTCTGCATCACATACATTTTTAGAAATCAAATCAACATTTCCGGAAGTCTCTTTTATCAATCGAGATAAACTCCAAGTTGTATCAACATATACATTCTTTTGTTGCAGAATTGATTTACACGTAGTTTCAAGAAGTTCTTTTGCTGTACCTATTGCCAAATCTGTATTCTTATTCAAGTTCTCAGTCATTATTTTAATTTTGCCATTTACATATTCCGTATCTAAATATTTATTAATTTCTTCTTTTTGATGAATTAAACGCTCTTTGCCTGTGTGCTTTTTATGTCCGGAAAATATAGGTTTTCCCAACATCTCATCAGTTCGTAGAATTTCAAAACCGTCATCATTCAAGTGTTTATTGTATATTGTTTCCAGTATGGAAACTTCTTTACTGTCAGAGCGAACTACAGGGTGTATTGTCTCTGCCAAAAATTTCAGATACAAGTCGTCTGTACAATGCAACAAATTTATTCTTGTATCACTGTATATCCAATTATCAGGATAGTCAATATTATTCACAGTATGTTGGAAAATATCGTCATAAGCATTTTTATAACGGAAATCACGAGAAAATAATGTTTGCAAGTCAAACAGTCTGGACAAAAAATCGGGTTCATTTAAATCACCACAATAATATATTTTTTTAAGAACTGTTTCGTCTGCTATATTTTGACGTGTAACTTCTGAAATTTCATTTCTATTCATTTTATCTTATTTTTTGTGCCTTATCCAATCTTCTATGACAATAAGAAATCATTCCCAATATTTCAAGAGCATCCTGTTCAGATATATTCCATGCAATTTTCGGTTCATGGGCTTCGGGATTCCTGAACATACTACATAATCCTTTCAAAATATTACAAAAACCGGCATGTTCATCTTTTTCCGATTTTGATTGATAATTATTTATTATCAAAACAGGATTTGTACTGAACACATATCCTATAAGGGTATTTCCGTCGTCGTTATGTAATGACAATTCTCGGATGCGCTCAAACAATCCTTTGTTTGCTTCAAAAACAGAGTGAAAATAATTATTATCCAATAATTCTGCTTTACAATATTTGAAAATTTCGGTATGAGTATTTCTTGATTCCAATTTCGATTTTAGATTATTTGCACGTTGCTGAGCTTCGGAAATTGTAGTTGCTTGTGTTATTTCCATAAACTTTCCGTTTTCATTATATTGATAGCCAATGAAATGTAATTGTTGATTTATTAATGCTCTTTTGTCTTCAAATTCCGAATGTTTGGTTACATATTTTGCCGGCGCTAAGGCATAACTTATGAAATTTAAAATATTGTTAGAGCATTGAGTTTGATTCTGATAATTTGCAAAAGCGGAATACAGTCTCTTCCATTTTGTATTTGTTAAATCTATATCTGCTATTTGAGATTGATTCAGCAAATACCCTATCTCACTGCCTGTCAGCCCTGAACTTGTATCTCCAAGTATTTGTGAAATACCCTCAAGTACAGCCTGCGTTAAACATTTTCGTTTTATTGTTTTGTTATTATCCATTCGATTCATCATCACATTGTTCTCTCCACCGTCCCGTTCACTTTCAATTTAATCACCTCAATACTTTCAAGTCCGTCGTTATCTACTACTTTTACGGCGATAACGTGCAAGCCTGCTTTTAATTTTGAAGTTTGTTTGCCTTCCTTGTCGAGCATTACATCGGCTTTGAAACCGTGTTCGACATTGTATTCAAAATCCCAACTGTAAAACTCAATGCCTGCTTCGCTCGTTCCTGCGGCAACAAACTCTATTTCGCGAATGCCCTTTGCATCGCGTGCCATCTCATTTATTTCCACACTAACGGTCGGCTTTTGGGCTATCGGCACAATGTCTTCGACTGTTACTAATTTAATAATGATATTTTCTTCCAGATTCAGCCGCGCCACTTCCTGAACAGTGCCTTTGCCAAACGAAAAAGCTATGATGTATCCGATAGGCTTTTTATCGGTTACGTTTTTGTCAAAAAGTTTTTTATCGTTTCTCATCACTGCCGCGAGAAAATTATCTATCACATTGTGTCCGATATTGTCGCTACGTTTTACCTGAATGGGCGTATTGTCGGGCATTTTGCCGTCTAACCCTAAGTCACCGCGCTGTTTGGCATTGCTCACGCCGCCAAACTGCTGTACAATCCATGCCTCAAACTCAAATGCGTTTTTATTGCGAAGCGTATCGTAATCGTACTTGTGAAGTTGCACGCTGAACGGTGCGCTAAACAAATCACGTTGCTTATCCAAGCGCAATTCGGTAACTTTTATTGCCTGCACGGATTGATCTATACCAATCCATTTTCTGTTTAACTTATCTGCAACTGCAACCGTTGTGCCGCCGCCAACAAAAGGGTCAAAAACAGTGTCGCCTTCGCTGGTTGCACATTTTATAATTCGTTCAAGAAGGGCTTCGGGTTTTTGAGTAGGACAGCCGATACGTTCTTTTCCTACTGTTACATTACTTATATCGTCCCATAAGTTACCTAAGGGTATGCCGTTATATTCTTCTTGATATTTTCTTCTCTCCAACTTACCGTCTTCTCTAATTACAATATTACCTTTTTGGTATTCTTCTTCTAATCTTTCCTTACTCAATCTCCATCCTGAAGGATGAGGATTTTTATATCCTCTCCATTCATAGCACAAATTAGGTCTTGCTCCCATATTCGGGCTACAAAACAAGTGAGCGCTATCGTCATAGTATCTTCTTCCGTTTTGGTCGGATAATGGAAATTTTATTTCAACTTCATCATCTTTAACATCGCGAGTTGTATAAATCTTTGCATCTTCTGTTTTTGCATAAATAAAAATAGAATCTGTTTGCGAACCGAATTTTTTTGATGCAAACTGGCTTCCTTTCTGTTTCGAGTTATGCCGTTTCCAAATAACATGTTCTCTAAAATTTTCAATACCAAATATCTTATCCAAAATTCCTACTCTGATATATGCATCCGCGTGCCAATCGCAGTGCAAAAAGATGCTTCCTGTGGGTTTTAAAATTCTGTACATTTGCTCGACGCGTTCTTTGAGCCACGCGATATAATGTTCCATCCCTCCGCTCCAACGGTCTTGAAACGAGCGCACTTCGCCTTCGTCTCCCCATATCACCTCGTAATTGCGATTACTGAAAAACGGCGGATCAAGATAAATTAAATCCACCGTTTCGCTCTCTATTGTTTTCAGAATTTCGAGGTTGTCTCCCAATATTAATGTGTTTACTGACATTGTATAAAATGTTTTTTACAAAAGTAGAAAATTTATTCGATTTGTTCAGTAAACAGTTTGGATTGGTAACTACGCTCTGCGTGATTTATTCGTTATATAATATATGATATTACCATAAAAATGAAGCAAAGCGGATTCCACTGTTTATAAAATGTTGAAATGATATTAAGAAAAATGTTTACTTAAAATAATTATAAATGATATCTTTTTTTTGATTTTAAATATGATTATTTGTATATAAAAATTTTTTAGATATAATCAATTTTTGTTCCGAATTTTTGTAAAACTTTTCAACATAAAAAACGTTACGCAATTATTAATTTTTATAAACATTCGGCTTTTCAACATTTGTTTATTTCATCATATAAATACATAAAAAATAAAACATTATTCGCTTAATTTTTGTTTATTGTTTTTTTATAAGAAAAAAAGATGTATTTTCGTATAATTTTTTCTACAATATCAACGTTCCATATTAAACAACGTCATTTAAAAAAAAGAAAAAAAATAATTTAAATAATATCATTGTTGAAAAATAATTATAATGTGAAAAATGGATTTTTCTAAAAAAATACTTCAATTGAAGAAGAAAAAAAATTGTGTAATTTTAGCGCACTTTTATCAAACTGCCGATATTCAAAACATAGCCGATTTTGTTGGCGACAGTCTTCAACTTTCGCAAATAGCAGCTGAAACGTCAGCCAATATTATACTGTTTTGCGGAGTTAATTTTATGGCTGAAACAGCAAAAATTCTTTCGCCAGATAAAAAAGTTCTTTTGCCCGAACCTGCTGCAGGATGTTCGCTTGCCGATTCGTGCAGCGCTAATGACTTGAAAGCGTTTCTGAAAAATTATCCCAGTCATACCGTAATTTCTTATGTAAATACAAGCGTTGAAGTTAAAGCGTTGACCGATATTTGCTGCACATCGAGCAATGCGGTGAAAATAATCGAAAGTTTGCCCAAAAATGAAAAAATTGTTTTTTTACCCGACAGGAATCTTGGTTCTTATATAAAGTCAATCACAAAGCGGGATGATATGGTTGTTTGGGACGGAGCTTGCCATGTTCACGAAGAATTTTCAGTTGAAAAAATAATAGAACTTAAAAAAGAATATCCTGATGCAAAAATACTGGCTCATCCCGAATGTAAAAAAACTGTTTTGATTTTAGCTGATAAAATAGGTTCTACTGCGGCTTTGCTTGAATTTTCAAAAAAAGATGAGAATGATAAGTTTATAGTTGCAACTGAATCAGGAATTTTACATCAAATGCAACTTGCAAGTCCCAATAAACTTTTTATTCCTGCGCCTCCTATTGATTCTACTTGTGGTTGTAATGATTGTAAATATATGAAAATGGTAACTTTGGAAAAAATTTATACAACGCTCAAAAATGAAAATCCCGAAGTAATAATTGATATTGAATTGATAGAAAAAGCTAAAAAATCAATTTTACGAATGTTGGAAATGTCGAAATAATTTATAACAGTATGGGAAACAGTTTTAATCCGCATAGCGAAAAAGATTTTAAAGACAGAGATTTTGAAAATCAAATACGTCCTCAAGAATTTTCATCATTTTTCGGGCAGGAAAAAGTTATTGAAAATCTTAAAATATTTGTAAAGGCTGCCATTCTTCGCAACGAATCACTTGACCATGTTTTACTTCACGGACCTCCCGGACTTGGGAAAACTACCCTTGCTCATATTATAAGTTACGAAATGAACGTAGGTTTGAAAATTACTTCAGGTCCGGTTCTTGATAAACCCGGCGATTTGGCAGGTTTATTAACAAATCTTGAAGAAGGAGATGTTTTGTTTATTGATGAAATTCATCGTTTAAGTCCAGTTGTTGAAGAATATCTCTATTCTGCAATGGAAGATTATACAATAGATATTATGCTCGACAAAGGACCAAGCGCTCGGTCGGTGCAAATATCAATAAATCCTTTTACTCTGATAGGAGCAACAACGCGCAGCGGATTACTTACAAGCCCTTTACGCGCAAGATTCGGAATAAATTGCCATTTGGAATACTATGATTATATTACGCTTTTGAGTATAATAAAACGTTCGGCAATTATTTTGAAAGTTACTATTGATGATAATGCTGCCGAAGAAATTGCTTTTCGCAGTCGTGGAACGCCTCGTATCTGTAATGCATTGCTGCGTCGAGTGCGTGATTTTGCACAGGTAAAAGGCGATGGAAATATTGATATAAATATTACAAAATATGCCCTCGATGCTTTGAATATAGACAAACGCGGTTTGGACAGCATGGACAATAAAATTCTTACTACAATAATAAATAAATTCAGAGGCGGACCTGTAGGATTGACAACCATAGCAACAGCAGTAGGCGAAGATGCAGGAACAATAGAAGAAGTTTATGAACCGTTTTTAATAAAGGAAGGCTTTTTGCAGCGTACGCCTCGCGGACGCGAAGTTACTGAACTTGCTTACAAACATTTGAAAATAGAAAGAATAGATACTAACGGCAGAAGTCTATTTTGAAGTTATTTCCATATCTGGATCTTCGTTTTATTAAAGCTTCGCGCGTAAATATTAAATCTATGTCTTCCATCGCTTTATTACTTTTTATTTATAAATTTCTGTACAAATGAATGATATATGATAGATAATTCTTCGGGAATATAATAGACGGCGGCAGTTATCAGTTGTTTCGGTATATTGTCTGTTCCGTAAGCGGCTTCTGCCATTGCTCCTGTTATGCAAGCCAGTGTATCACTGTCGCCGCCAAGTGATACGGCTAATCTTATCGCGTCTTCAAAATCTCTGCTTTCGAGAAAACATACTATTGATTTTGGTACAGTATCCATACAACTTTCATCAAAAGTGTGCGCCGAGCGAATATCCGCTAACTTAAAGTCTAAATCATAGCCAAATTCTGTTTCTACAAAGTTTTTAATATTTTGTTTGTCGCTGCCTGTACGCAACAGATACACAGAAGCCGCTATCGCCTGCGCTCCTTTAATGCCTTCGGGATGATTGTGTGTACATTCCGCGCTTTTCTTTGCTTCTGCCAATGTTTTTTCCAATGTGTTAAATGCCCAGCCTGCGGGACTTACTCGCATTGCCGAACCATTGCCCCAACTGTTATATGGCTTCGGATTGTCGCTCTTAAGCCACTTATAAAATAAGCCTCCGTATCCGCCTTTTGGCGGATTGGATTTGTTGCCCCAATAATGCAGACATTCTCCGTATGATTTATCATGCAAAATAGCATCGGCAACGGCGATAGTCAGAATACTGTCATCCGTTATACCGCTTTCGCCTGTTATAATTGGAAAATTATAATCGCGCGTATTATTAAATTCATAAGCGCTACCTGCGTAATCTCCTGTGATTGCTCCTGTCATATTTTTTATTTTTTTTGCAAAATTACAATTTTATTTTAATTTTTTGTTTCTGCATTTATATAATTTCTATATACGCTGCATTTTTTTCATCGTACCGCGCTCCTTTGATTACATGCCTGTTTCATAAATTACGCCTGTCACAACCTGTATCTTCTTCGGTAAATGTTTAAAAAATTGCAGATATGGACGAAAAATAATGCAAAACAGGCGAGTTTTTGAATTTTACCATATAAATCTTATTCATAATTATTCTTCTTAAATTCTAATAATACTGTATCGTAGGCATTGATACCTTTACAAAACTGCATGGTTGATAATTACGTGAGAAAACATGTTTTTATATGTAATTATCAATAAATATCATTTGTATTTTTTTTGTGATAAGCATGATGTAAAAATGCTTGAAACATTTCATATAATAATCTTATTATTAAAATATTATTAACTATATTGACTTGCAAATTGTTCATTATAATGTTTTTTTGTCAATTAATAGAGGAAAAACATAATAAAAATGCCGTTTTTTTGATAAAACTGTTTTTGATTAATAAAAACGACCAAAAATTGGCGATTTTAACATTTAGGCATAAAAAAATCAAATTATATGATTTTGTAATATTTTCGTAATCAATGAAATATAAAATTAATAATATTTTTTTTTTATAAAGTGTTGTAAAGTTATGTTAAACTTATTATATTTGCAAAAAGAAAACATAAAATATGGAAATTATAGGAAAAAAGAAATCAATTAAAATTAAATTCGCATGAAGAAAATCATTTTACAAATGCTGCTCGTAATTGCGAGCGTTGGTTTTGCGCAGGCGCAAACCAAAATTACAGGAAAAGTTACGGACGCAGAGGGTAAACCTCTTGATTACGTGAGTATTTCTGTAAAAGAAGTGCCCACAGCAGGGGCATTTACTGATGCTGGCGGTAATTATACATTAAATGTACCGTCAGGCGGATCGACTCTTGTATTTAGTTACATAGGCTATGTAGCGCAAGAAGTTGCTATTGGCACACGTTCTATTATTAATATAACATTGGAAAGTGATGCTGAATCTCTAACAGAATCACTGGTGGTGGCTTATGGTACTGTAAAATCAAAGGAATCGTTCACGGGTTCTGTGTCTGTTGTTAAAGGAGAAGACATCCAAAAGCGAACAGTATCTAATGTTACGAAAGCACTTGAAGGTGTTGCGCCAGGGATTGTTTCAACTTCCGGCAGTGGACAACCCGGTTCAGATGCGCAAATACAACTTCGCGGTTGGACTTCAATAAATGCATCTACATCTCCTTTATATGTTATTGATGGAATTCCTTTCGATGGGGCTTTCCAATCAATCAATCAAAATGACATAGAAACCATGTCTGTATTGAAAGATGCTTCTGCTTCTGCCCTTTATGGTTCTCGTGCAGCTAATGGTGTTGTTATCATAACGACTAAAAAAGGCTTAAAAGGACGTACAAATATTAATTACAAAGGAACTGTAGGTATCTCATCTCGCTCGATAAAACGCTATGATGTAGTGAATCAGGCAGAATCAATTGAATTGACATACGAGGCTTTAAAAAACAACTATCTTTATTCTGGGGGATTACCAGAAAAACAGGCAAAAGAATTAGCAGCAAAAGATTTAGGTACGGTTTTTGGTGGAGGAGAATTCTATAACCCATATAAAAATTATACATGGGCAACTTTAGTTGATCCTTCGACAGGAAAAATTCAAACAGATGCTGTGTCTGCATGGAATGAAGATTGGATGGATGAGATAGCTGAGGATAATGCGTTGAAGCAAGAACACCTGCTAAGTTTATCGGGTGGGACTGATAATACTCAACATCTTATTTCATTAGGTTATATAGATGAACAAGGTGTGTTAAAAACAACAAAATTCACACGTTTTAGTGTGCGTGCCAATGTTACTCATCAAGCGAAAGACTGGATAAAAGCAAGTGCAAATCTATCTTATTCTTACACAAAGAGCAACGCAACTCAGTACTCTGATACTCAAACAGGTAATGCTTGGTACACTGCTCAATTTATGTCTCCTGTATATCCCATGTATTTAAAAGATGAAAGTGGAAAAGATTTACTTGACGAAAATGGTAATCGCCAATTTGACTACGGGGAAAAACGTTCTAAAGCATCAAAATTTAATGTATTAGGAGATTTATATGATAATCAATATCAGAATAACAGAGATAATGTCGGCATACGTACTAGCGTTGAATTAGGCAGTGACAAAGATAATGCAGGAATTTTAAAAGGATTGAAATTAAAAGTTAACTTTGGTGGCGACTTGACAAACAGAAATAGATTAATATATTATAATATGTATCATGGAGATGCAGCTACCTCTGGGGGAGATCTTACTAAATCTAATTTGAGAGATTTCTCATATACATTAAATCAACTTTTAACATATTCGCGCATTTTCGAAAAACATTCTATTGACTTTTTATTTGGGCATGAATATTACGATTGGAAAGAATCTTATTTAATGGCTGAACGTACAGGATTATTTCCAGGTATAATAGAACTGTCTCCGGCGGTAAATCTTATAGGTGGAACATCTTATACGGATGTAGAACGAATAGAATCTTTTTTAAGCAAGATTACTTATGGATTTGATGATAAGTATTATATATCAGCATCATGGCGTACGGATGGATCTTCTCGTTTTCATAAAGATTATCGTTGGGGTAATTTCTGGAGTATAGGCGCTTCATGGAGAATCTCCGAAGAAAAATTTATGGAAAAAATTGAATTTATTAATGAATTGGCTATAAAAGCTTCATACGGATTAGTTGGTAATCAGCAGTTAAATGATGAATTAGGATATCCACTTTATTATGCTTGGCAATCATTCTACGATCTAGGTTATAAAAATGCTGCCAATGCAGGTGGCTTTGCGACATCATTAGAAAATATATTAGTTACTTGGGAAAAAGTAAAAGATTTAAATATCGGACTTTCTGCAAGTTTATTTAATCGTGTTTTGAATGTAGAATTAGAATTTTATAGTAGAAAAACAACGGATATGTTAATGATGAAACCAATGCCGATGTCATCTGGATTTACCTCATATGCAGCAAATGTTGGAGCTATGGAAAACAAAGGCGTAGAAACTTCTATAGGCGTAAGAATATTTAATAAAGAAAACTTTAAATGGAGTGCTACATTGAATCTTGCTCATAATAAAAATAAAGTAACAGATATTCCATCAACAATTACATCAGGAACTCGTGTAATTGCACAAGGAAAAGAAATATATACATATTACATGGTGAAGAGCGCAGGAGTTGACCCTGCAACAGGATCTCAACTTTATTGGGCATATGAAAAAGATGCCAATGGGAATAAGATAGATGGATCTGATTATGTAACAGGGAATTATACAGAAGCCAGCAATTCTAAATACTATCTTGGCAGCCGTCAGCCTAAATTAATAGGCTCTTTTGGTTCTAATTTTACTATATTTAAAAATTTTGATTTATCATTTTTAACAACATTTTCAGCAGGTGGTAAAATTTATGAAAGCGTTTATGCAGGTATAATGGAACCGATGTATTATGGGGATGTTTTTTCTGCTCATGTTTTACGGCGTTGGCAAAAACCGGGAGATATAACAGATGTTCCAAGAATGCAGATTGGTTCAGCACTCCAAACAGACAGATATTTAGTAAATGCTTCGTTTTTCACAATAAAAAATGTTACATTTGGTTATACTCTGCCGGAAAAAATTTCAAAGAAAATTGATATAAAATCTATTAGAATATTTTTCGCATTAGATAATATAATTATGTTCAATCATTTGAATGGTATGGATCCCCAATATAATTTCTCTGGAGGCAGTAATTATGCCTATGCTCCTACACGTACTATTTCTATTGGATTAGATGTAAATTTTTAAAATAATAAATAATAAATAATAAATAAATTTTAAGATATGAAAAAAATAATATTAATAATTGTGTTATTGTCAAGCCTTATTGCAGTATCATGTGAAGACAAGCTTGATGTAAACCCTACGAATAAAATTTCTGGAATTTCAATAATGGATAATGCAAATAGTGCAATGATGGCACTGCATGGTATTTATCGTTATATGTTTGAATTTGGTGAGACAACCACAGGTAATACCCATCAATGTTTTGGGCCTCAGTCTTATTCGTTGATGGCTGATGTTATGGGTGAAGATTTGATTATGACAAAGCAAGGTAGTGGATGGTTTTGGTATGATTATGTTTATGATGTAAAAAGAAGATCTCATTTATCAACATGGAGATCTTATGACGTTTGGAATTTCTATTATCAATTAATCGCAAGAGTTAATTATATCATAGCCGCAGAAGAAACAATGCAAGGCAACAAAGCAGATGTAAACAAAGTCGTTGGTCAAGCTTATGCTTTAAGGGCTTATTCTTACCATTATTTAGCAATGATGTTCTCTCGTACTTTTAACGGTCATCAAACTGAAAAATGCGTTCCTATTTATAGAGAGCCAACGACATCTGCTACCAAAGGGGAACCTCGTGCTACTGTTGCAGATGTATATTCTTTGATTCGCTCTGATATTGATATTGCTATTGACCTTCTTAAGGATGCGACTGTGCGAGAATCCAATGAAAAATCTCAGATTGATTATCAAGTAGCAAACGCATTTAAGGCCAATATATGCCTTACGACAAATGAATGGGATGAAGCGGCTAAAGCTGCTCAGAATGCGCAAATAGGATTTAGTGTAGGAACATCGGAAGATGTTGTTGCTCTGGGAGGAGTAAAATCATCGTTTAATGATATTTCAAAGTCTAATGTTATGTGGGGTGCAGAAATTATACTTGACCAAAAGACGACTAATCCACAGTTTATGGCGCATATGGATCCAGATAAGGATGGTTATGGTAGTCGTGGAAGTGGAGCCCCTAAAGTTATTAACAAATGGTTATATAGTAAATTAGGAGCAAATGACATTCGCCGTGCCTGGTGGTTGCCTAATGACGAAGTCCCTTATATACAAGCAAAATTTAAGTTTTATGATTATTCCAATTGGATGGCAGACAGAATTTATTTGCGTGTTGAAGAAATGATACTTGTAGAAGCTGAAGCTTTGTGCCGTCAAGGTAAAGATATTCTAGCGCAAGATGCTCTTATGAAACTTATGTCAAAGAGAAATCCAAATTATAGTGTTACTAAAACAGGAACTGCTCTTGGCACTTTAACAACAGATGAAACAGGCTCGTTGCTCGAAGAAATTCTTATTCAACGTCGTCTTGAACTTTGGGGTGAACACGGACGCGTATATGATATTAAGCGATTAAAACAAGGTTTTATACGTACGACAGATATGGGTCATCCATCGCTTGGAGTAAACGCCATAGCATCTCTTAAACTTGATAATCCTGAAACATACGACTGGGTTTTAACAATACCTCAAGCAGAAATTGATGCTAATGAAAATATTAGTCCAACAGACCAAAATCCGCTTGACAGTGGGATTTAATATGTATAATTTTAGTAAAATAAAATAAAATAATATAATATGAAAAATATAATCAAATTATCGTTATTAACAACAATACTTGTGTTTGCAACATCTTGTAATGTTGACCAAGTAGGTGAAAAATTTATTGATGGCAATAGAGGCGTTTCCTTTGATAATGCCAAATATACGACTACTGTTACTACTTCAACAAAAGAAATTAATGTTCATGTAACTCGCGTTTCTGCAGTGTTAGAAGAAACTGTAGGATTAACACATAATTGTACCAATCTTGATATATTTTCTATACCTCAAACAATAACATTTGCAGAAGGGGAATATGAAAAAAATCTCAAAATTGCCATTGATACTGCAAAGATAGAACTAGGACCTGACTATATCTTTAATCTAAAGATGGAAGAGAAGGCTTCTCTTGGTGGAATAAATGAAACTGAGATTACCATTTCAGTCCAAATACCATGGATAGAAAATATTGGTTATTCGAAAGTTACATCGCAATTTGAAGGTAAATATTCAGATAGCGTGCCTACTGATAGTGCTATTGTGAAAGATAACGTATATTATCGTTTGAAAGATTGTTATTATCATGTTGCTCCAGAATGGGCAGACGCAGGATATGATATCATATTTATAGTTAGTCAATCTGGTAATGTAACAGTTCCTTCTGTAGAGCAAAATATAGGAGAGCTTTATGATGATGAATATGGTTACATATATTTTCGCCCACTAAGTGCTACGAAAGTTGGTAGAACAGTTACGTTTACAGCACGATTTACTTTACCAAAAGTAGGACTGGCCTTTACAAATATATTTACCGAAGTCGTGAAACTTCCATAGTATAATAGTTGGAACTCAAATAAAAAAACTGCTCTTTTGAGCAGTTTTTTTTATTTGCTGATGCCTTTGCAAAATGTTCAACCTATAAAAATATAGTTAATCCCTCCTTACCAATCGAATTCATGCGGCATTAATGAAGGAAACTTTTGGAAAAAAACGGCGAATAACAATTGAACAAAAAAATCGTTTTGCTTTTTTTCAAATTCCATGCCGTTGCCGACATGAATGCATTGATTTGTATGCCTTTAACTCCATGCAAATAATTTTGTGTCATCCGAAAATCTGTCTTCAAGTGTCCGATAATTTGTTCAATGCCCGCTCGAGAATTAAATCTCTCTCGCTTCTGACGCTTTTGATATTCTGTATCAGTCTTTTTGGGCTTATCAGGCGTGAGAATTTGTACTCCTTTTATTTCTTTGCGTCCTTTGCCTCCGCGGTCGTAAATGAGTTCGTTCTTAAATTCTTTTTCATCGCTGTGAAGTTCAACGCTATACACGAAAATCTTTGCAAAACCCTCTTCGCCAATCCGATTGCGAAAATGGACAAAATCGCTCGGACCAAACGGAAATTTGTGTTCAAAACAGCGCATCCCGCAGAAATACTGCATGTAAGGATTTTCTATCCATGCTTTGGCTAAACTTTCATCTCCCAAATTTTTTAAGTGTTTCAACATCAGGCAGCCAATCATCAATCGAACAGGTACGCTCGGCTGTCCAACGCTGGAATAAAGCGGACTGAACTCTTTTTCAAAATATTGCCAATCAATTGCATCTGCAAGCAGAACCAACTCATGACGCTTGTTTATAATGTCATTCAACATTGGCGGAACAGTTCGCACTGTTTTGTGTATAGTAATTTTTCTTCCATTTTCTATGTATTTTTTGATTTATTTTTACCGTTTTTTTCGGCACAAAGATACAAAGTCCTGTATTATTTTCCAAATATTTTTACCATTATTTTATTATATATCAGTAATGTGTAGAGTTAGTAAGGAACGACTAAATAATTTCCCTTTTTATCAAAGTTAGCAGTCAACTGCCCTGTAATCGGATTCATGCGGCCAAATCCTGTAACTCCTTATTTTTGTTTTTGTTTGCAGGCTATTTGTGGCTGTTCACCAACCGGCGCCCAAGTATAAGAAAGTGTGGCGGTATTGCGAAGTGAGAATTACTCTTAAAATAAAATAACTGTGTCATTGCTGTTTACGCATTGGTCTAAAGTTTTTTTATATCTGTTTTGGCTTGTTCACGCTGTTGTTCATTCCGCTCGGGAAAAAATCCACGCGCCTTCTGATAACTGAACCCAAGTGAGTGCATTATCCGATAAACGTTGGTAACATGTATTCAACCTCATAATGTTTTGATATAAAGTCCTTAACCAAAGCAGCAGACCAGTTCGCTGTATTGTAACCATGTTGTTCTGGAC
>JAISNL010000134.1 GCA_031276235.1 Prevotellaceae bacterium
AAACACCACAAGAAGTTCATGAAGCTGTGGGTTGATTAAAAAAATAATAAAAATGAAACGTATAAAAATAAATAACAAAAATTTAATATTAACATGTCAACTTTTTTTAGGACGTGACATCACAATATTTTTGCCAAGGCAAATATTTACGGCTTATATTTTGAATTTCGGGGAAAATCATTTAATTTTACAAAATAAAAAGAACAAAAAATGAAAGCAAATAATAACGAAACTTTTGTAATAATAGCAAAATTTACTACTGCCGCCGAAGCCAATCTTGCTAAATCAAAACTTGATTCTGCCGATATTCAATGCTTTGTAGATAACGAAAATTATCTGTATTCGCGCCCTTTGGGTTATGTGAATTTACAAGTTTGGGAAAAAGATAAAGAACAGGCGCTGATGATATTGGGCTTGGATGCAATCCCCGATGAAGAAACAGATGAAGCGGACGACACATCCGTTATTTGCCCGTATTGCAATGCCGATAACGTCAATTATGGAATAAACCGTAACAAAGCAAATACATTGTTTATTGTAGCAACGTTTTTCCTGCAATCGCTGCCATTCTACAACAAAAAAATTTATTATTGCAATATATGCAATAAACATTTCAAAATTAAAAAATAACAAAATATCAACAGATTGCAGTCCGTAAGCTAAACCCAAATGTTCTGAATGACAATCTCCAATACTTCAATATCTTTTGGATTTTACATTTTTGCCATGCGATAGATTTTATTGATTATGTTTTTTTTGTGATTAAAATAAAATCATACTATTAAAAATATTTAGTTATTTTTGCAGATGAAATAAAGTAATTAAATTCAATGATAACTGTTTCGAATTTATATAAAAATTATGGCAAGCTTGAAGTTTTGAAAAACATACAACTTAACATAGCCAAAGGCGAAGTTGTGTCAATAGCAGGCGCAAGCGGAGCCGGAAAAACAACATTGCTGCAAATTATGGGAACAATCGGCAATCCTGATAAAGGTAAAGTATTTATTAATAACATAGATGTATTCTCATTGCGCGGTAAAACTTTAGCCAACTTTAGAAATAAACATATAGGATTTGTGTTTCAATTTCATAATTTGCTTGCTGAGTTTACTGCTGTTGAAAATATTTGTATTCCGGCGTTCATCGCAAACGAACGGCAAAGCAAAGCCGAAAAACGCGCAAAAGAAATACTGTCTTTTTTGAATCTTGAAGAACGTGCAAATCACAAGCCATCACAGCTTTCGGGTGGCGAACAACAACGCGTTGCCATTGCGCGGGCATTAATCAATAATCCTGATGTTATACTTGCCGACGAGCCTTCGGGAAATCTGGATTCAAAAAATCGAGACGAAATTCATAAACTGTTCTTTAAATTACGCGATACTTTCGGTCAAACAATAGTAATTGTAACGCATGACAAAAATCTTGCCGAAACAGCAGACAGAAAAATTATAATGAGCGACGGAAAAATAATTGATAATAAAACTTGAAAATGGAAAAAACTGAGATAAAAGATCTGCTCGAAACACTGCATAATAAATATAATAATACAGACTTTATAGAAACCGACCCCATTTCAATCCCTCATAATTTCGGCACAAAAGAAAATATTGAAATAAGCGGATTCCTTGCTTCTGCAATAGCATGGGGAAATCGCAAAGCCATTGTGAAAAGCGCAATGCAAATGATGAAATACATGGATAATCAGCCATACGACTTTATAACAACAGCATCAGAAAAAGAAATACAGCATCTGTCAACCTTCGTTTACAGAACATTCAACGGACATGATTTAATGTATTTTGTTCGCGCGTTGCGGCAATTTTGCATAAAATTCGGAAGCATTGGCAATTTTTTTGAACGCGAATTTGCCGATAGCCGAGACATAAGAACTGTACTCTCCCGTTTTCGTTTGCAATTTTTTGAATTGCCGCATGATAAACATT
Source organism: Prevotellaceae bacterium (assembly GCA_031276235.1). GTDB lineage: Bacteria > Bacteroidota > Bacteroidia > Bacteroidales > UBA932 > JAIRKV01. The sequence goes on from JAISNL010000134.1 coordinate 1,950, forward strand.
GCCAAAAACATATTTCGTCAATCGACAGAGGAGCAGCCTGCAAACGGCTGAATATGTATATCCGCTGGATGGTGCGCAAAGATAAGCGTGGAGTAGATTTCGGATTGTGGAAAACTGTTCCGATGTCTGCAATATATTTGCCTTTGGATGTTCATAGCGGCAATATGGGACGCGCATTAGGTTTGCTCTCACGCAAACAAAACGATTGGAAGGCGGTAGAAGAAGTAACTCAAAATCTACGCGAATTTGATGCAGAAGATCCTGTTCGTTTTGATTTTGCACTGTTTGGAGCAGGAATAAATCAATTTGGTAAAAACAATTCACAGGCAGAGCCATACATTGTATGATGCCGCAAACAACGTAACGAATTGCGAGAACTTTTAGCCTGAAGTAATCCAAACCGTAAAACAAATATTGTTTCCGTTTTCTTTAAGTTAATCAGTCAATCAACCAAAATGAATTTATAATATCAAAATAAATTTCTAAATTTGCGCCAATTTAATAGTAATTGGATTAATAATTCGTTTATGGAAAATATTACCGACTCGTGTAAAAAATGCGGAAAGCAAAATGCAGCTGGCGCAAAATTTTGCAGCAATTGTGGCAGTGAAATTAGCGGCAAAAAAAAATTATTTGAAAAAAATAAAAAAGGTAACCTTTTGTTTGTTATAGCGTTTTTCACGGCTTCACTGATTGTGAAATTATGTTTTTTCAACTCCCCTGCAATAGACAAAGAACTGTTGCGGATGTCAAATGAAATGAATAAACTGTGTCCAATAATGGTTGACCGCGATACGCGGCTTGACAATACAACAGCAAAACCGAACGGCGTGTTTCAATACAACTATACTTTGGTAAATGACGATAAAGATAATGTTGATACTCTGGCATTAAAAAATATTGCAGAGCCGAATATTGCCAATTCGTTGAAAAGTTCGCCTGACATGCAATATCAGCGCGACCATAATGTAACATTAAATTATTCGTACAGGGACAAAAACGGCAATCATCTGTTTATGATTTCAATACCTGCCGACAGATATAAATAAATTTGAGATAATGAAAATATTTATAAACGACAGCGAAATAGAAATTTTTGCAGGAGCGACAATAGAATCTGCTATCCGCAAGTTAGACAAAAAAATTCTTAACGAAATAAAAAAAGGTAAATCTGAAGTATATGACAGGTACGGCAATCGCGTTTCGATTAGCGGACCATTACACGAAAATTCACAAATAACAATAAAAAAAATCACACAATGAAAAAACTACTGTTTTATTTATTAGTACTTTTTGTTTCTGCAAGTTGCTCAACAGCCGACAAAGAAACACAAATAATTATTTTATCAACCAACGACATGCACGCAATGATAGACGATTATGCTAAAGTTGCAGAGTATGTTGACAAGGTGCGAAGCGAAAATACAAACGTACTGCTGCTCAGCGGCGGCGACATGTTTTCGGGAAATCCTGTGGTTGACAGATACGCCGATAAAGGTTATCCAATGATTGAGATAATGAATAAAATCGGCTATGACTACGGCGTATTTGGAAATCACGAATTTGACTATGGGCAGGAATTTTTAGCTAAACGTATCAAACAGGCAAACTTTCCCTTGCTTTGTGCAAACATGAAAGTTTCGGAACAGGCTCTAATTAAACAGCCCCAGCCTTACGCAATGTTCAACATGGATGGAATTGAAATTTGTATTCTGTCAACAATTCAGGTTGAAGATTCAAACGGAAAACTTATCCCGAGCGCTCATCCCGACAGAGTTAAGAATATCGACTTCTTTCAACCCGTTGAAACTGCTTTGGAATACAAAGATTTGCGCAAAAAATGCGATTTGTTTATATCTCTCAACCATGACGGTATTGATGAAGATATAATTCTTGCACAAAAAATGCCCGAACTTGATATTATCATTGGCGGACATTCGCATGCACTCGTTAAGGGAAAGACTGAAAACGGCGTACTGATTTCACAAACGGAATGTCATCTGAAATATATAGGTAAAACTGTAATAACATTCAAAAACAAAAAAATTACAGATAAAAAATTTGAACTTGTTGATGTATCAACTTTGCATGACGAAAATGCAGAAGTAAAGGCATTGATAAGCAAATATTACGAAGAAACTCCGCTTAACAGAGTTGTGGGTGTGGCAGGTTCGGATTTTACAGGACTGGAAAATCTTGGAGGATTGATGACTGATGCCATAACAAAAAATCTTAATCTTGATATTGCATTTCAAAATTCGGGCGGAATCAGAACAAAAAAAATTGAAAAAGGCGATATTTCTTTATTGATGCTATACAAACTCGACCCTTTCGACAACGAAGTCGTGCTGTTTGAAATGACTTACGATGAAATATATTCGCTGCTTAAAAAGTCATATAGAAGCGGAAGCCAATATGCAGATTTGAAAACATCGGGAATATCGTATGTGATTAAAGTAAAAAATGATGAAGTTGCAGATATAGAAATACTCGATGCAAAGGGAAATTTGCTCAATAAAAACAAAAAATACAAAGTTGGAATTAACAGTTATATCGCTTCATCTTATAAGTTTGACCATGCAGATGCAGGAAAATCGCTGAATGTAACATCTGCAGAAATACTTATCGAATACGTAAAGCAGCAGAAAGAAGTATATCCGCAACCCGACAGAACAAAAATTGAAAAAATAAACGATATATAAATTGCATAACAGTAAAGACATTAAACATCGGAGAACTTATATAAACTCAAAACCAAGTACTGCGGCAGAGATTGAAGGTTTTAGCAATTATTTATTTTCATTCAAAGCCTTTGCAGATTGTATCAAATACAATTTTAAACGTATTATTTCTGTATTATGATTGGAATTTTTGATTCGGGAGTAGGCGGAATATCCGTGTGGAAAGAACTGTACGGTTTGATGCCGCATCAGGATTTTGTTTATGTTGCCGACAGCGCATATTGTCCTTATGGGCGCAAGCCGGAAGGCGAAATAATAGAAAGAGCCGAAAAAATATCCAAATTTTTAATTAAAAAAAATGCTGATATTATTGTTGTTGCATGTAATACTGCAACTGCGGCGGCAATAAAATATTTACGGTTACATTTTGCTGTTCCGTTTGTTGGCATGGAACCTGCTGTGAAGCCGGCTATAGCAGAATCAAAAAGCGGAACTGTAGGAGTGCTTGCAACGGCAGGAACTTTCAAAGGCTCGCTGTATCTGAATACCCGCACAAAATTTGCTGCAAACGTTAAAATCATCGAACAGACAGGCGACGGTTTGGTAGAACTTGTAGAAAGCGGCAAAATACACGAACACGAAACCAAATTGCTGTTGCAGAAATATATAAATCCTGTTATTGCAGCAGGCGCCGATCATCTTGTACTTGGCTGTACGCATTATCCTTTTTTGATTGAAGCAATAAAAGAAATTACAAATAACAAGATAACAATAATAAATCCTGCGCCTGCGGTTGCGCTGCAAACACAAAAAATAATTAATATAAACAATATCAGCACATCAAAAAATTTGGGAACAAATATTTTTATCTCCACCGGAAATATTGAAACCATGAAAATGCTTGTACGCAGCATCAATCCGAATATAAGCGAACAAAATTTTATAATGCAAAATATATAATATTGCCGACTTTGAAAATTTGCAATAAGACAGGAAGACAAAAACGTAAATATTTTGAATAAATTTTGCAGACAATAAAATTTTGATTACTTTTGTCGCCCAAAATAAAAGGTACCATAGCTCAGTTGGTAGAGCAAAGGACTGAAAATCCTTGTGTCCCTCGTTCGATTCGTGGTGGTACCACACAGTCAATAAACCCGGAACGCCGCAATAACAAACAGTTTGCGGCATTTTATTTTAGTCAAAATTCAATCCAAATGTTATTTACGCACGCTGTTTTTACAATCAAAATAAATTTTTAACATTTCTATTTGCCACATAATAAAATGTTTATGTGAAATACTGATTTTTTTTGCGTTTTTCATGCAACAAATTACAGATTTCTTCGTTATATATATGTCGGCATATAAAGTCGGCAATATTTATTTATTAATTTTAAAATTTTAAAAATATGAAAAAAATTATTTTACTTCTGGTATTTTTTGCAGGTTTTACAAGCCTGTCTGCACAAACTTTGTCATTAGACGAGTTTAAGGATAAATGGACTTCTCTCGAAAAGTCTATTTCGGAAAATTTCAAAAACAAAAATTACGAAACGCTTGAAAAGTCGATAAATGAATCAATTGCGCTATTTTTTCGCCTATCAGACGAAGACAGGGAAGAGTATCAATTCGTTCAGGCAAATAATTATTACAACCTTGCTTGCATTTATTCATTGCAAAACAGGAAAAAAGAAGCAACTGACGCTTTTGAAAAAAGCATTAAAGATTGGGGATATATAAATTATTCCCATGCAAAAACCGATTCGGATTTGGATAATATTCGCAACGACAAGCGATTTATCGAATTAATGCAAAGCATACGGGAACTGGGCGACTATTTATACATTCTCAAAAATGCGGCAAAATACGAAAAAGCCGACACCGCAGGGCTGCCACATTTTGAATATGAAAATGCAGACAGTAAACGATTGAAAAATGTTAAAAAGTTCTTCAAACTTGATTCTGTTGCAGGGCAGGGCGATGAAATCTCGAAAATCATAAACCTAATGACTTGGCTGCACAATACCATAAAACACGATGGAAGCAATTATGCGCTCTGCGAATTTGATGCAATTGATTTTTACAATTATCACAAATCAACAGGCAATGGTATAAATTGCAGAGGATTAGCAATTGCTCTTAACGAATGTTATCTTGCCATGGGTTTCAAATCGCGCTATATAACCTGTATGCCAAAAAACGAGAAAGATGCTGACTGCCATGTTATCAACAGCGTTTATTCCAATACATTACAAAAATGGTTGTGGATGGATCCAACTTTCAACGCTTACGTGAAAGATGAAAACGATAATTTTCTTAGCATAGAAGAAGTACGCGAAAGATTGATAAACGACAAACCGCTTTTTCTCAACAGCGATGCAAACTGGAACAATCAAAATCCACAAACAAAAGAAAACTATCTTGATACATATATGGCTAAAAATCTTTATTGGCTGCAATGTCCTGTCGTAAGCCAGTTCAATCCCGAAAGCCGATACAGAAACAATAAGGAAACATATATTTCGCTTAATCCCGTTGGTTACAAACAATCAAAAGGAAAAATAAGAGAAGACGAAATTACGGTATATGATCATGAATATTTTTGGCAAAAACCATGAATTATTAACATCATTACGAGACAATTAACGTTATTTAACCAAGTATTTAATACCTTGTAATGCAAAGTATCAAAAAAACAAACTAACTTTGCGCCGAAATATAAAATCAGAACATAAAACAATTAATTTTAGCAGTATCAATATATATAAATGTTATTAAAAAAACTAAAACCGTAAAGGAATGCCAACAATAATAAAGCTTGAAAATATCAACAAAACATATTACAACGGATCGCCGTTGCATGTACTCAAAGGCATTGACCTTGAAATACACGAAGGAGAATTTGTTTCCATCATGGGAGCTTCGGGTTCAGGAAAATCAACCTTGCTTAATATTCTCGGCATTCTTGATAATTATGATACGGGCGAATATTATTTGAATAATGTACTGATAAAAAATTTAAGCGAAACACGCGCCGCATATTTTCGCAACAAATTGATAGGATTCGTTTTTCAATCGTTTAATCTTATTTCGTTCAAAAATGCCTTGGAAAATGTGGCGCTGCCTCTGTATTATCAAAAAACAGGCAGAAAAACCCGCAACAAAATTGCGCTTGAATATCTTGACCGTCTGGGTTTGAAAGAATGGGCATATCACATGCCCAATGAACTTTCGGGCGGACAAAAACAGCGCGTAGCAATTGCCCGCGCACTGATTTCAAAACCGCAAATTATTCTTGCCGACGAACCTACCGGCGCATTGGACAGTAAAACATCTGTAGAAGTGCTTGATTTGCTCAAAAAAGTAAATGAAACAGGCATGACAATGATTATTGTAACACACGAATCGGGAATCGCAAATCAAACAAACAAAATTATACGCCTGAAAGACGGAATTATCGAAAGCATAGACGACAATTCCGAACATAATTTTTCTTCATTCGGATTTCAAAATATCAAATAAACATGATTAGCCTGCTGTATGAAATATTAAATACCATTCGCCGAAATAAAATGCGAACTTTCCTTACGGGATTTGCCGTTGCATGGGGAATATTCATGCTCATAGTGTTGCTTGGTTCGGGCAACGGATTAAAGAACGGATTCGCTTCAAACTTTGGCGACAGACTGATGAACGTTGTACAAATCTGGGGCGGACGAACAAATATACCTTATGCCGGCTTCCAGTCGGGGCGCCGAATTGCGCTTGATGAAAAAGATTTGCAATTCACATCTGCAGAATTTGACAAATATGTAAATTTAATTGCTGGCAACATCAATTTTGGGACGAAAACTTTAAGTTATGGAACAGAATATCTTTCATCAAATCTGCAAGGCGTAAGCCCGAACAGAATAATTATTGACGGATTGAAAATAACTCAGGGAAACGGTCGATTTATCAACGATTTGGATATTCGCGAAAAACGAAAAGTAATAGTAATATCTCAACGGGCAAAAGATATTCTGTTCAACAGCGAAACGGCAATCGGCAAAAACGTAAATTTTGATGGAATTATATACACGGTTGTAGGAGTTTATTATATAGAAGACCGTCAGGATGCTGTAGGTTCATATATTCCGCTGTCAACTTCGCAAACTATTTATAACAGAGGAATAAAAATATCAAATTTTGCCTTTACTCTTAACGAAAACATCTACGACAAGGCAACAAACGATGAATTTATGAACAGTTATCGAAAACGGATTGCGCAGGTGCATCAGGTTTCGCCTGAAGACGATAATGCAATATGGTACGGGAATCGTTTTGAATCTTATCTGCAAATGGCAAACATATCAAAGTTTATAAACATAGCAGTATGGATAATCGGCATTTTTACGCTACTTTCGGGAATTGTAGGCGTAAGCAATATTATGCTTATCACTGTTCGAGAACGCACGCGCGAATTTGGAATCCGCAAATCAATAGGCGCATCGCCGTTCAGTATTCTTAAACTTGTTATTGTAGAATCAATATTCATAACTACAATTTTTGGGTACATCGGGCTTGTTTGCGGCGTTGGAATCACAGAATTTGCATCGCAGTTTTTTGAACCTTCGTCTGCAGGCAGAAACTCATTCAACGCATTTTTAAATCCCACTGTCGATATAAACGTTGCCGTGCAGGCTACTTTACTGCTGATAATTGCAGGCACGCTTGCAGGATTTTTTCCTGCGCTCAAAGCAGTGCAAATAAAAACGATAGAAGCTCTTAATAATAAATAAAATTATGTTTGATTTAGACCGCTGGCACGAAATATTTATAACCATTAGCCGCAATAAACTGCGCAGTTTTCTTACCGCTTTCGGCGTGTTTTGGGGAATATTCATGCTTATCGTACTGATAGGCGGAGGCAATGGTTTGGGAAATCTTATTTCTGGACAGGTCGAAGGTATTACAACTAATTCATGCTATATATGGAACGGTCGCACAAGCGAAGCGTATAAAGGTTTCCGCAAAGGCAGATGGTGGACGGTAAGCAACCGCGATATTGAAATAATAAAAGCAAAGGTAAAAGGCATTGAAGAAATTTCGCCGCTGGTTTTGCCATGGACGCCTGCACAGGATAATGCTGTAAGAGGCGAAAAAAAGGGAACGTTTTCAGTTCAGGGAACATATCCTAACTTCAATAAAGTTTATACTCACAAAATGAAATTCGGAAGATATTTGAATGATATAGATTTGCAGGAACATCGAAAAGTATGTGTGATAGGCTCGCGCGTTTACGAAGCTCTTTTCAATCGCGGCGAAGACCCATCAGGAAAAGATATTCGTGTTGATGGCGTTTATTATAAAGTTATAGGCGTAGGCGATGGAAACGAAGATATGAGTTTCAACGGAGACCCACGCGAAACGATTTCAATTCCGTTTACAGTAATGCAGCAACTGTATAATTACGGAGAAAATGTTGACATGTTTGCCATAATGGCAAAACCGAATTTTGCCGTCAGCGAACTTCAGGAACAGATAGAAACCATACTGAAAGCCAATCACGATATTGCACCTTACGACAAACAGGCTATAAATTCATTTAATGTAGAAGCACGTTTTCAACAGATAGGTTCTTTACTGTTTGGCGTAAATATTCTTGCATGGATTGTAGGATTCGGCACGCTGTTTGCCGGAATTATAGGCGTAAGCAACATAATGATGGTAACAGTTCGCGAACGCACTCAGGAAATAGGAATACGCCGCGCACTCGGAGCAAAGCCATCGTCAATTATGACGCAAATTATGAGCGAAAGTTTTATCATCACCGCAATTGCAGGATTTTTGGGAATTTCGTTTGCAGTGCTGATTTTGCAAATGGTTGACCTCGGACTGGATGTAAGCGGCAGCGGAGCAACAGTATTTCAAATCAGTTTTATTACATCTGTTGTGGCTGCTTTTATTATAATAATTTTAGGCACGCTTGCAGGGCTTGGTCCCGCTTTCCGCGCCATGAAAATAAAACCGATAGAAGCTCTGTCGGAAGAATAGGTGATAATTGATAATTAAGAGATGAATAATTTAAAGATTACAAATAATAAAAAAATCATGTCCCGCAGGTCGGATTTATCCGTTCCGAAATCCCGAACGAGAGATATACATCGGATTTGTTCATTCGGAAATCCCGAACGAGAGATGCACATCAAATTTATTCATTCGGAAATCCCGAACGAGAGATGCACATCAGATTTATTCATTCGGAAATCCCGAACGAGAGATGCACATCGGATTTATTCATTCGGAAATCCCGAACGAAAGATGCACATCAGATTTATTCATTCGGAAATCCCGAACGAGAGATGCACATCAGATTTATTCATTCGGAAACATCGGAAAGTATCTCGCAGGTCGTTTAATAATGAAATAATAAATAATAATTATAAAATCTAAATTAAAAATTACAAAAATGAAAAGAATACTAAAATTTATCTTTATCGGAATTTTAATTTTCCTTGTTGGCTGGACATTTTATTTTCTTTACTCAAAATCCAAGCCCCAAAAAACAGTTTATGAAATAATAACGCCTAAAAAAGAATCAATAAAAAAATCTACGATTATAACAGGCAAAATTTCACCTCGAGACGAAATTCTAATCAAACCGCAAATATCGGGTATTGTATCGGATGTATATAAGGAAGCCGGACAAAAAGTAACGGCAGGCGAAGTAATAGCAAAAGTGAAAGTTATACCCGACGTAGCTTCGCTCAACAACGCCGAATCGCGCCTGCGTACCGCCGAAATAGACTTGAATCAGGCAAATCAGGAATTTGAACGGCAAAAAAAACTGTTTGACAAAGGCATAATAACAAAAGAAGAATACGAAAAAGCAGAAACAGCCTACAAAACGGCAAAAGAAAATTATGAAACATCGCAAGATGCTCTGCAAATTATAAAGGAAGGCATTTCAGAGCGCACAGCGAAATACAGCAGCACTCTTATTCGTTCCACAATCAGCGGTTTGGTGCTGGATGTTCCAATAAAAGCAGGAAATTCGGTTATACAGTCCAATACGTTCAACGATGGAACAACAATTGCAACGATTGCCAATATGAACGATATGATTTTTATTGGCAATGTGGACGAAACAGAAGTAGGACGCATAAAAGAAGGAATGATGATGACGCTTACAATAGGCGCATTACAGGATGTAAAATTAGATGCAGTACTCGAATATATTTCGCCAAAAGGCATAGAATCAACAGGAGGCGCAAATCAGTTTGAAATAAAAGCGGCGGCAAAAATGAAAGAAAATATATTTATTCGCGCAGGATACAGCGCAAACGGCGAAATAATTCTGGCGGAGGTTGACAGCGTGCTTTCCATTCCTGAAAACGCTATAGAATTTCGTAACGACTCGGCTTTTGTACATGTTTTGAAAGCGGAAAAACCCGAACAGATTTTTGAAGAACATTTTATTGAAGCGGGTTTGTCGGATGGCGTAAATATTGAAATTAAAAGCGGATTAACCGCCGCCGATAAAATTCGCGGAAATGCCGTTTCAAAACAAAAATAATATTAATGTAAATCTTTAATATCGCAAATAATTACATAAAATGAAAATAAGAATATTAATCATACTGTTCACATTTGCATGTTTTACGGCAAACGCTCAAAAACAATGGACTTTGCAGGAATGTATAAGATATGCAAAAGAACGCAGCATTAGTGTGAAAATGCAGCAAATTTCGCAGCAAAATCAGGAAATACGGCTAAACACGGCAAAAAATCAGCGTTTGCCCGGCATTTCGGCAAATATAAATCAAACATTTTCGTTCGGACGCGCCGACAATTCGTATCAAAGTTTCAATTCAGGCTCTACATCCCTGTCGGCTTCATTAAGTTTACCGCTGTTTACTGGATTTCAAATTCCAAACAATATTGCCGCCGCCAAACTGAATTTACAGGCTGCAACAGCAGATTTTGAAAAAGCAAAAGAAGATATTGAATTAGCCATAATTTCAGCATATCTGCAAATTCTGTACAGCAAAGAACTTCTTGAAATAGCAAAAAGCCAGCAGGCAGTGAGCGTGCAACAGTTGGAAAGAATCGAAGAACTGTATAAACTTGGAAAAGCATCCGAAGCGCAGACGTATGAAGTGAAATCGCAAACGGCAAATGACGAACTTGCTATTGTTCAGGCTAAAAACGATTTGCAACTGGCTACGCTTACTCTTACTCAACTGCTCGAACTGCCGTCACCCGAAGGCTTTGATGTAGAAACTCCGAATATTGATACCGATTTTCTTTTGCCTTCAAATCCAGAACAAACATATACCAATGCATTGACAACGCGTTCATCAGTCAGAGCCGACGAATATCGTTTGACAAGCGCCGAAAAAGCAGTTAAAGCAGCAAAAGGCGCATATTATCCGCAATTGTCGTTTGGCGCAGGCTACCGCAATGATTATTCTAAAATCAATGGGGTTAACAATTCTTCGTTTTCGCAGCAATTGAAAAACAACGGAAATAAATATATAGGATTTGATTTGAGCATACCGATTTTTAACCGATTCGAAACGCGCAATAATATCCGCACAGCAAAATTGAACGTGAAAAATCAGGAATTGCAACTTGAAAATACAAAAAAAACTCTTTACAAGGAAATTCAGCAGGCATATTATAACGCAACAGGCGCAAAAGAAAAATACAAGGCTGCGGAAATTGCTTTGGAATCGGCAAAAAAAGCCTACGAATTTGCAAAAGAAAAATTTGAAAACGGACGTTCTACAACTTACGAATTTAACGATGCAAGCAATAATTTAATGAAAGCCTCGGCAAATTTGTCGCAGGCAAAATATGACTACGTTTTTCGCAAAAAGATTTTGGATTTCTATAACGGACTGCGCGAAGAATAACATACACATATACTACTTGTTGACGCAATATTGTTTTAGCGTACCTCTTTCTTTGGCAGAAACATATAAAATCTGTAGCGCCAACATTTTTTAGTTTGCAGTTCATTCTCATCATTGCTTATAGAAAATGAATTATATTTTGATTTACAGCATTTAACATCTCCTAATTGCTTGTTGTAAATCATTAATATTTATGGTTATACTTTTATTTGTACCTTTGCTACTTGAATCTGCCAACATCTTTACATTCATCTTTCGGCTCTCTTTATGATCCTCGAATTAATAGACACAAATTACACAATTTGTTGTATATTATTATTTTCAGTATTTTTGCCGTGTTAAGCGGCGCGGAATCTTATTATTCAATAGATCTTTTCGGAAAGGAAAATTTTGCCTTTCTCAAACAATTTGCACAACTCATGAACGATTCTATATCAGTAGTTTTAGTTTGAAAGCACAAAATAATTTCAACATATTTATTAGCGACCATTGAGCAGTAGAAAATAATTTGCATTGGACGCTTGACATGGTTTTTAGTAAGGACGAGCAACAAAAAAAGCCAATCATGCCGCCAAAAATTTTGCAATCGGCAGAAAAAACAGGATTTAGCCTGTTGAAAAAAGACACAGAAAAAGGTTCATTCCGCACAAAACGACTAAATTCAGCATGTAACAAAAATTTTCTTACCAATCTGCTCAAAATTTAAATGCGTTTGCCCTGTTCAATTCATTATTGTATTTTGCTGTCATAATTTTAATTTGAACGAATATGATAACAAATTTTAAAAAATCTCTTGAACGAAAAGAACTTTCAAAAAACACAATCTCAGCCTATGTGCAGGCTGTCAACAGTTATTTCATTAATTACAGCACTGTTACTAAAGAAAATCTTGTAAATCATAAAATCTGGTTGATTGAAAATTTTCATCCAAGTACGGTAAATGTGCGATTGCAGGGGATGAACAGATATCTCGAATTTAAAAAACAAAATTCTTTGAAAATGAAATTTGTGAAAATGCAGCAAAGAACTTTCTGTGAAAACGTGATTAGTAATGCTGAATACGTTTATCTAAAAAAACAGCTTAAAAAAGCCGGATTAATGGGTTGGTATTTTATTGTCTGGTTTTTGACGGCAACAGGAGCGCGAATCAGCGAACTGTTGCAAATACAAACCGAACATGTAGAAAAAGGATATATGGACATATATACCAAAGGCGGAAAAATCAGACGATTGTATATTCCAAAATCTTTGAGGATTAATGCTTTGCAATGGTTGTACAAAGAAGGCATTATGTGTGGTTTTATTTTCCAAAACCATCTTTGCTGTAAATTTGCAAAAAAAAAAGTTGCGCGATGTTTGAAAAATTTTGCCAAAAAATACGGATTAAATCAAAAAGTAATTTATCCACATTCGTTTCGTCATCGATTTGCAAAAAATTTTTTGCAAAACTTCAATGACATTGCACTGCTGTCTGATTTATTGGGACACAAATGTATAGAAACTACAAGAATTTATTTGCGCAGAACATTATTCGAGCAACAGACTATGGTTGATAAAATTGTAACATGGTAGTCGCCAATGGCTGTTTGAATATTGCAAATAGTCGTCTTTGCTTTTTTGCGTTAAATACAGGCTTCAAATAATTCTATTTGTGCATGTAGCCATATAAAAGCGTTCTGTTATTTTCATGCGAAACGGCAAAATCAAACAAAATTTGCTTGCTGTATTTTATTGATAATTAATATACTTTGTTTGTATCTCAACAAAATATGACATGCAAATAGTTTTAAGTTGAATATTTTTTTTACTTTTGTCGGTTATTATTTTAATTACAATGAAAAATAAAGCTCACACTTATAAAAATCTTCTTGAAGAAAAGTCGCTGGCTTTCGACATCGCCGATAAAATTCAAGAGGCAGGAGTATATCCTTACTTTCGTCCGATAGAATCGGAGCAGGATACTATTGTAAAAATCAAAGGTAAAGATGTATTAATGTTCGGTTCAAACAGTTATCTGGGGCTTACATGCCATCCCAAAGTTAAGGAAGCGGCAATTGAAGCTGTAAAAAAATACGGTACAGGCTGTGCCGGCTCTCGATACCTCAACGGCACGCTGGATATTCATGTTGAACTTGAAGAAAAACTTGCCAAATTTTTAGGTAAGGAAGCGGCAATAGTTTACAGTACAGGATTTCAGTCAAATCAAGGCGTAATTCCTACCGTTATCGGACGCAACGATTATGTGATACTTGACGAATTGGATCATGCTTCAATAATAGAAGGCGCAAGGCTGGCATTTGGGAAAACATTCAAATTTCGCCACAACGATATGGAGTCGCTCGAAAACATGTTGAAACGTTGCGAACCCAACAGCATTAAACTTATTGTTGTAGATGGAGTTTTCAGCATGGAAGGCGATATCGCCAATCTCCCCGAAATTGTAAAACTTGCAGAAAAATATACGGCAAACATCATGGTTGATGACGCACACGGCTTGGGCGTGATTGGTAAAAACGGAGCAGGCACGGCATCGCATTTCGGATTGACCGATAAAGTGGATATTATTATGGGAACGTTCAGCAAATCATTTGCATCTCTTGGCGGAGTGGTTGCAAGCAGCGAAAGAATAATTAACTTTATAAAACATACTTCGCGGTCGCTAATATTCAGCGCAAGTATGACTCCGGCTTCGGCTGCCGCCGTACTCGCAGCGCTTGAAATAATGAAAACCGAACCCGAACGCATCGAACATCTTATGAACATGACGCGATATTCCATAAAAACATTCCGCGAACTTGGTTTCGATATAGGAAAACCAGAAACGCCAATCATTCCAATACTTATTCGCGACAATTTGAAAACATTCATGTTCACAAAACTGTTGATGAGCGAAGGCGTATTTGTGAATCCCGTTGTTTCACCTGCCGTTGCCGAAGACATGACAATGATTCGCTTTTCGCTAATGGCAACGCACACAAAAGAACAGATTGACTTTGCCATAGACAAAATAACGAAAATAGCCAGACAACTCGAAGTAATTTAATGCAGCAACATATATAAATATGAGAACAAATTTGATATATACATTCGTTTCCGCTCTGCTTTTCGTATTTTGCACACAGCAAGTACATGCACAGGCAGATGCAGGAAAAATGGCGCCGGATTTCACGCTGAAAACGTTGAACGGGCAAGAAATTACCTTATCGCAATTCAAAGGAAAATATGTTTTGATTGATTTTTGGGGTTCGTGGTGCGGACCATGCCGAAAGTCAAGCCCAATGATGGTTGAACTGTACGGTCATTTGCAAGCACAAAAAGCCAATATAGAATTTATAGGCATTGCCTGTAACGAAAGAAACGACGCAATGTGGCAAAAAGCCATCAAAGACGATAAACTTGCATGGACGCAAGTAAAAATAGACCAGAATGTAGGCGCAAAATATAAAATTGCAGGCGTTCCTACATGTATTCTTGTGTCGCCCGAAGGTAAAATATTATATCGCGAACATCCCGTAAGTCTTATTCCTAAAGTAAAAAAACTGTTTGGAATTGATTATAAAATTTGAACTCGCACAAAAATAAAAAAATATCAAATCTGTTTATATGAGAAAATTTTTTATATATCTGACATTTATATCGCTGATAATGTCATCCTGCAATCATGAAAAACAAAATGTAATAAACGGCAAAGTAGAAGGTTTGAAAGTTGGAGACAAAATCATTCTATCCGTTGAAGACCCCGACGGTTCATTGTGGATTGCAACAGACTCGGCTGTCGTAACAAAAGATGGCGAATTTACACTTAAAACAAAGACACACGATTGCCTTGTACAGCTTACCTGTTTGAAAACAAACGAAAAATTCAAGCCCGAAGACACTCAGTCGCCAAAACGTTTTTTAGAATCTTATGCCAATTTGAACGTAAGCGGTAATGTAAATGACTGGCGATATATAAAGATGACTGGCGGCTTGTACAGCCATCCAGATATGGCGGAAATAAATCGCATTACCGACAGCGCGCAAAATATACAGAGCGAAGCGCTAAAAATGCTTGCCAAATTTCGCGAAACAAACGACACTGTGCAGTACAAAACGGCACGTGATTTAATAGGTAAATCAAACAGTATTTTTGAAGACATACACAGTTTGGAAAGCGTTTTTGTAAAAAACAATCCAGACGTGGCTTATTCAGCATCTTTGCTCCGTTTTGATTACGATAACAACATTGATGACTATGAAAAGGCATTTTATGCACTTTCTGAAAGAGTTCAAAATTCTCCGGCAGGAATATTGGTGAAAAATTTTATTACCGGCGTCCGCACATCTGAAGTAGGAGCGCAAGCGCCCGATTTTACCCTGAAAGCGCTGGATGGACAGGAAATTACCTTATCTAATTACAGAGATAAATATGTTTTGATAGATTTCTGGGGTTCATGGTGCAGACCTTGCAGACAATCAAGCCCTTTGCTTGTCGAACTTTACAGCAATTTGAAAAAACATAATGTCAATATTGAATTTATAGGCATAGCGTGTAATGAACAAAGCGATGAAATGTGGATAAAAGCAATAGAAGACGATAAACTTGCATGGATACACTTGAACGATTCTCATTCGGGGAAAGACAAATCTATTCAAAAAAGATATGCAATTAATGGCGTTCCTACAAGCATATTGGTTTCGCCCGAAGGTAAAATATTATATCGCGAACATCCCGTAAATCTTATTCCTAAAATAAAGGAAATGTTTGAACTGTAAAATACAACCTCATAACCCAATAAAACCGCATAATGTACGAGCATTTGACAATAAAAAAAGTATCAAGCAAAAAAGAATTAAAAAAATTCATCCGTTTCCCTTTCAAATTATACAAAAATAATAAATGCTGGATTCCGCCATTAATATCAGACGAAATAAAAACTCTTACTGCCGCAAATCCTGCACATGAATTTTGTGATGTTGAAATGTGGCTCGTATATAAAAATAAAGAAATAGCAGGACGTATTGCAGGAATAATAAACACTCGTGCAAACAACACATGGAACAGAAAAGATGTACGTTTCGGATGGATGGATTTTGTTGATGATATTGAAGTTTCGCGATTGCTTGTCGAAACGGTTATAAATTGGGGACAAAATAAGGGAATGACATGTATTTGCGGACCGCTTGGCTTCACCGATATGGATTATGAAGGAACGCTAATCGAAGGATTTGACCAGATTGCTACCATGTCAACAATTTACAATTACCCGTATTATGCGCTACATTTGGAAAAACTTGGTTTTGAAAAAGCGGCTGACTGGATTGAATATAAAATAATTATTCCTGAATCTATTCCCGAACGGTATGCAAGAGTAGCCCAACTGGTGCAAAACAAATTCAGATTGAAAATAAAGAAATACACCAACAGCAAAAAACTTGTAGCAGATTACGGTCAAGCAATTTTCGACCTTGTGAACGAGGCTTATGCGCCGCTGTACGGATATGTGCCTCTCAATCAGAAACAAATAAATTATTACATCAAATCGTACCTGCCAATGATAAATCTGAAAATGGTTACATTGATAACCGATACGGACGAAAACCTTGTAGGCATTGGCATTTCCATGCCATCGCTGGCAAAAGCGCTGCAAAAAGCCAAAGGGCGGATGCTGCCATTCGGCTGGTATCATTTATTGAAAGCGTTGCGTGCAAAAAATAACAAAGTATTGGATTTGCTTATTGTTGCCGTAAAACCCGAATATCAAAACAAAGGAGTAAACGCTTTGCTGTTTTCGGATTTAATTCCAGTATATCAGCAACTTGGCTTTGAATACGCCGAAAGTAATCCTGAATTGGAAATAAACGAAAAAGTGCAAAGTCAGTGGGAATATTTCAAAACGCAGCAGCATAAACGCCGCCGAGCCTTTGCAAAACAAATTTAATATATAATGCCGATTTTTGGCGATATATAAAAACCCCTTCATTATTCTTGTAAAAAGGAAAATCCACATG
>JAISNL010000013.1 GCA_031276235.1 Prevotellaceae bacterium
TCTTTATATTTTTTATCCTGATGTTTATTTAAACATTTTTCGGTCGCAAAGATATGTAAAATAAATTAAACAGCGCGTTTTTTCGTTAAAAACGCAATTAAATTTGACCATTACGATTACTTTTTACCCAAAAATCGTCCAATCCGGTCTGATTTTTTTCCTATTTTTGAACGAAATTCTTAGCCGAAACGCATTGTTGACGAATTGTATACCATGTTTGCTATTCCGATAATGCCCGGACAGACATTATTTTTTTAGATGAAATACAAATGTATGCTATCGCCAATTTAATTGAGAACTATTTTTATTTGTATTGAAAATTTTTACGACCATCCTGAATTTCTATTTTTGTAATACTGTCAAGAGGTATTGTGGATCGAATAGATTCTATGAATCTTGATTCTACACCAGTAACAGAATGAGTATTTACAAAAATCCTGTCGAAATAAAATATTTTCCTCTTATTCTTATGTCCGTATGTAAAGCGTATCTCCAAAGATGGTTTCTTTGTTAATTGATAAGGATTACCTTGTTTATCTACACATTGAATGGTAGTAATGGGGTTTGTCAAATAATGTTTTTCATAAACAAGTCCTTCCATTGTGATATCTACCAATTGAGTGGAATCCATTCCTGCAAACTGTTCTCTAAAACTGCTGACAGGAATATAATAAGTAGTACATGAAGCTGCTACAAAAATAAGTATTAAAAATAAAACAACATTCTTCATATTCGGAAACTGTTTTTATCGTTTACGGAATGGCAATAAACCGGATTTCCATACCGGAATCTTTCATGTTCTATATGATGGACTAACATCATATTTATCAGGCTTGTCTCTTCTGAAAATAACAGTAATTGTGTTTGCATCTTTTTTACTTTTTTTGCCGCAAATATACTTCTTTTTTTCAGGTTTCGACACCTTATGTTTTACAGGTTTGATTATGTGATTCTTTATTGTATCGCCACATGTTATGGTTAAACATTGTTTAATCAACATTATGCAATTTTAATATATTCTATCAATATTCCCATAAACAAAAGTGACTTGGTTATTACAAATAAACCATTCAACTTTGCAAAAATTCTCTTGCTTGCATTAGGGGGGTTACAGTTCCCTTTTTATTTGACAATAAAGAAAAGGTTATGTATTATGCACAAAGTATTATATGTATGTATTTTAATAAGTTTGCCGTTAAATATATATTCGCAGCAAATTAAAGGTAAAGTGACTAACGAGCAAGGTCAGTCACTTGAAAATGTGTTGATAACGGCTAAATTGGTAAATAATGAATCGTTAGAATATACAACATCAAACAGTGACGGTGATTTTAGTTTTTCAAAACTTGATAAAGGAACGTATGAAGTTGTTGTAAAATCTATTGGATATGTTGCTTTTATCGACACAATTACCGTAAAGGGAGATACAAACGCGGGGGAAATCGTATTGAAACAAAGAATAATTGAATTGGATGATATTACTGTAATGTCCGAAATACCTGCAATTAAGAACACCAATAATGGCGTTGTGGTCAATGTAGATAATTCATATTTCAAAAGTTTGCCTTTGATAACGGATGTGCTGTCGCAAATTCCCGAAATCAGTATTGATAACGGAGTTATTGCCGTTTTAGGGAAAAAGAACATCGGCTATTATGTAAACGGCAAACAGAGTAATTTCAATCCGGCAAACATAGCAGTCGCTTCGATTGATAAAATTGAAGTAATCACTTCGCCTTCGGCAAAATACGATGCAAATATGGAAGCAGTTATCAATATTATACTGAAAAAAAACGCCGAACAGGGTTTTAATGGTGAAATATCGACACAATACGAACAAAGGTCTAAACCACGATATGATTTGTCGGGTGTATTCAATTATAACAGAGGGATATTTCATTCTACAATTACGCTAAATCACGGTTATTCGATATCTGCCGACAGTAAAACTGTTGCGGAACAGAAGTTTTACACTGCAAGTAATCCGTATATTAGAAAATATGTACAGAACAATCGTTACCGTTCACATTCGGAAGTTTATGGGGCTGAATTTTCGTTGAATTTCAGCGAGACAAACGTTCTCTCTTTTCAGGCGACATGGCAACCCAATTATGTCCCATTTGAGTATTTCGAACAGCGGAATGATTTTTTTTCAAATACAGGACAACCGGATTCCGCTTCTGTCAGCGAAGTTAACTGGAAATATCACACAAGATTTGCAAATGCCGGCTTGAAATATGATTTCAAAATCAACCGTTTAAAGATGGATGCGCAATTTGACTGGCTATGGCAGGATGATTTGACGAATACAGACAACAAGTTTGATTTTGATAATTTTGCGACAATTGACAGGATGAAAATACAAACGCGCCAATTTAGAAAAAGCGCCGCTTATGTACCTTCATTGAATGGCAATTATGATTTCGGACGATCCAAACTGGATTTTGGCGTGAAATACTATTTTGTCGAAAGTCTTTTAAATCTTGACTTTTCCGAAGTCAATGCATTTACTCCTGAAAACGATTTTGCTTATGATGCTACCGAAAATATTTTCGCCGTATATGGAGTTTTTAACTCAAATATCAAACGTTTGACGTATGAAATCGGTCTTAGAGGAGAATTTTCCACTTTAAAAGGTAATTTCAATATACACGACGCCAATCAAACTCTCAATGAGTTTTTACCTTCCGTTTCAATCTCTTATCCAATAAACGATAAGCAGAACATCAGTTTAAGTTACAAGAAAAATGTACTTCGTCCTCCATTCTCAAGAATTTCGCCATTATACTATTTCACAGGACCTTTCGATGCTTACGAAGGCAATCCATATCTTAAACCGGCAGTATTAAGCAGTTTTCAACTGAAATATCTGTTTGGCAACAAATCAATCACTCTGATTTACAATAACAATAAAGATATGATGGGGACATTTCCTTTTATAAGGGATAATGATATTACCGTACAAAAGTATTTCAATTATAATCAAACGGTTATTGGCGCAGTATTGGGTTTGCCAGTTAAACATGCAAGTTGGCTAAACGGGCAATATACTTTGAGATTATATAACCAAACAGTTGAAAATACAGATGTTGGCAGTGTATTTAAAGCAACGATAATGACTTCAAGCGTCAATATTGCCGAAAATATCAAACTCCCCAAAGCTTATACTGTGAATATCCTCTTCAATTACAGCCTTCCACAGTATATCGGCGCTAACAAAATAAAGACTTGTCCGGGTATTAATTTCTCTTTCGCTAAGAACTTTAATGACAATTTCAGTGTCTCATTATATTTGAGAGATATTTTTAAAATCAATAACAAAAGTATAACGTCAAGAGATTTGGACGGTATAAATTTCTATTCGACAAATTATTGGGACAGTAGAGGCGTCAACATTAGTCTGACATATAAATTTCAGAAAGGACGACAAACCGATACTAAAACATTTAACAGTGATGAAATTGGTAATCGGTTATGAGCAAATTACGTATATAAACATATTAAATTATATTCAAGTTTCCCGCCTTTTATAAATATGAAAATAACAAGTGATTATAAAATTAATGGATTGCTTCGCTGCGCTTGCAAACGCAAGTTGTGACGGCAAAATTGAAGAAAAAAACGAAAAGCGGCGTCGTCAGAGTCGTTTTGACTTACGACAAGTCCGATTTGACGCTCTCGGTCTTGCTGATGGAGGAATCCGACGGAAGTTATACCGAATATGCGTTGGAAAATAAGGTGTTAAACCAACCTGTCGCCGACGAAATTTTTAAAGCTCCTCCAAAAAGATAGTATGCAGTTATCGGATATCGACGTAAGGGAATTGTTGCCGCAACAGGGTCGGTTTGTGATGATTGAATCGTTGAAGTATATCGACGCGATAATGGCTGTCACTACGACGCGGGTCGAAGAGGACAATATTTTTGTCGAAGACGGTGCGCTGACCGAGCCGGGACTTCTCGAAAATATCGCGCAAACTGCCGCTGCCCGAATGGGTTATATCTGCAAATATGTCGATAAAACAGGCGTGAAAATCGGCGTTATCGGCGAGATAAAAAATCTTGTTATCAAACGCTGCCCGTGCGTGGGCGAAGAACTGACAACAATCGTCGAAATTGTTACCGATATATTTTCGACGCTCATGGTGCAATGTAAGGTGAATGTAAACGGTACGGTTATCGCGCAAGGCAGTATGAAAATATCTGTGATTAACCATTGAAATGAAAGTAGATGAGACTTAAAGACGATTTTTTCAGGATTCTAAATGTTAATGCGGATGCAACCGAATATTCTATCCGTCTCAATTCCGAACATTCTATCTATCACGACCATTTCCCCGAAAATCCGATTACTCCCGGAGTGTGTATTATCCAAATAGTGAAGGAACTTGTCGCCGACAATCTCGCCTGTCCGATTTTTCTGCAAAAGATAGCGAAAGTCCGATATTTCAAAGCGATAAATCCTGTCGAAACTCCGGAAATCAATGTCTCGCTGACGGTCTCCGAACAAAGCGGTAAATATAATGTCTCCGCAACGGTCTTTGTGAATGAAACTGTTTTTACACAGTTGTCAATGTGTTTTGCGCCGACGGGCGAAGGTTAGAACGAGGTTGTGAACAGATTCTTGCATGTTAATCTCAAAAGCACGCAGATGACACATATCTGCGTTTATTTATGGATTGCTTTTGGTAAAATATTTTGGCGGCACGTCGCCGCCGCCTGCGGCGGCACAACATAAACCACAACAAGTCGGATACCTGTTGTGGTTATCACTTAGGATTACTACCAAACGGCGCAAGCCACTCTTAACTCTTAACTCTTAGTTCTTAACTCCCCTCATATTACCGTCAATTCCTGATCGAATACCGTCTGACGCGGAGTGACTAAGAACTTTTTTGTATGAGTAAATTGCGTCACTATTTTCAAGTGATACGTACCTTCGGCAAGGTCGGATGGGATGAGTAGCATCAGATTACCCGGATTGTTTACCACGATATACTCATCGGTAAATTTGTACTCCGTTCCGCTATCGACATTCTCAAGATAAACGCCTACCGTCGGGTCGTCGCCGACCACTTTAATATACGTACCTTCGACCTGAGCATTGCGATTACGGGAAAGAGTACCGTCGGCGGCTTT
>JAISNL010000018.1 GCA_031276235.1 Prevotellaceae bacterium
TGCTCAATAATATAGCGTGATGTTGGTTTTATTTTCATCTTATCGGTACACCAGCGAAATGTATTATTCGGTACAGGATAGCCTCGTCCGACCACATTTACCCAAAAACTGTCTTCCAAACGTGGAATTGTTTTTTGTACCGTTATCGGCATCCCACGTTTCACGGCGGCTTGTCCTATTTTATCTAATATTTCATTTACATATTCTTCAATAATCGGATTTTCTACCAAAGTATCATTACAAACCACATGAATATATCGTTGTCTATTTTCCTTTGGTATTTGTTCCAATGCAAGCCAAACTAATTGCAAAAGAGCAGTCGAATCTTTACCTCCACTGAAACCAATAATCCATGGACGAATATTATCTTCAATTAAATATTGGTCTTTTATTTCTGATATTATATAGTTTATACGTCGAGTCATTTTTTATTTTATTATCTTTTTTCTGCAAAAATGCTTTTTGTTGTTTGCACGCGAGATTTATCATCATATGCAAGTGTATCATTATCGTTTGCATCTAACAACAATTTTTTGGTTTTGAAGCATTGAAACTTCGTACTGTTACCTTCTATGTATTTTAGTATTTTACCCATGCACAATTTACAATAAATTTAAAAACGCAAAGTTAATATTAAATTTTAAAATTGTACACAACTGATAACATTTTGTATAAAATCACAAGTCTCCTGCTATTTCCTGATATTTTTATTCGGATAAATATATGTTCTTATTTTTTTCAAACTCTTGTCAATGATTCTATTTATTGGCGATGAAATTTGAAATTTGTACAAAAATGCTATCGACAGAGTTCCGATAATGATGCTTCTGTATGCAGCGTCAATGAACGGATTTTGACTCCAATTTGGCAATAAAAAGTTTATACAGATTAATGCAAATATCAATGCAACTTGCTTTATAGTGTTGATTGAATAAGGATTGCCCTTTACTTTTTTCAACACAATCCATTGCTGAATGCTGTAACTTAATATACACGCCATAAGAGTGGCAAGCGAAGCGCCTGTCATTCCGAGTGCGGGAATTAATAAAAGATTTGCAACAACTCCGGTTCCAAAAATTAAAAATGAAAAAAACAAACTCCAGTAATAATAACGTGAGTATGCGATAAGTACGCCTCCGAAATTTAACGTCATTGTTATTATTTTTGCGATTCCGAGAAATAAGACAACCCATTTGCCGGACGCAAACGTTTCGCCATTGGGAATGATTGCAAATATGTTGTCAAGATTAATCCAGATGAATATAAAAATAATACTGCCGCTAATTAATTGATGTAAAGAAACTTCTTTATATAATTTATTTGCTTTTTCAAAGTCGTCGTTTTTCAATGAATCAGCAGCCACAGGCGCAGATATTGCAGTTATGGATCGCGAAGGCATGTCCATCATTGCTACAATATATATAAGGATTGTATAAACGCCGGTTGTATCAAGTCCTTTTAAGGATGCCAGCATGAAAATATCAAGTTGTCCGAGAATATTTGCGCTTACAGCTACTAAAAATAAAAATCCAGTGTATTTTAAGATTTTGGTTTGTAGTTGTTTATCTATAATTTTTTTATCATGTTTCAGCGTAATAGAATCAAATTTTCTGATATAAAAAAATGTAATAATCATTGTAACAGCATAAACGCTTATTGCACATGTAACCAGTTCGGTAAGCGTTAACAATTTAAATCCGTACAGTACATATATTGTAAGCAACAGAATACGCACGCCTATTTCGCGGATTAATTTAGGCACGGCAATCCTCATTTTTATGTTTGAATACGTTTCAAATGTTATCCAGTACATTAGGAATATTATCAAGGGAATAACCCAATTAAAATATTCAACGTAGAGAGCCGATTTTTCGGAAAAAAAATCAACTATAATATTTTTGAGAAAGATTATGAGCGGAATGAAAATTATTGCGCCTACAGTTGGAAGCATAAGCAAATAGAAAAAAAAGCCATTGTCTTTGTTTTTGCCGTTTTTGAAATACGGAAAAAACCGTATAGCAGATGACGGCGCTCCGAGCAAAGCAAAACTGCAAATCAAAAGTCCCGATTCGTACAAAACTTTCATCAAACCTATTTCTGCTGTTTTCAAAAAAGCAGGCTGAATATATAGCATTGTTATCATACCGATAATAGCACCAATCCAATGAACTACAGTGCCTTTAATGCTTTGTCTAAATATTATTCCCATATTTTTATAATTTAATTCCTTGTTCTATTGATATTTCTGGTTTCCAGTTTATTAATATACTGTTCATTTCTATAGGGGCAATTGCATGCATCACATCCATTTGTCTGTAAGGCAAACCGCCCCAATCTATATTGCATTTTTTGTTTTCGGCTTTTTCAATCAATGCTGCCAAATCGCGAATTTTTGTACCTGTTCCTGTGCCAACATAAAAAATTTCGCCGTTATACATGTTTGTTATTATATTTTTCATGTTCTCTATTACTTTAACAAAGAAATTAACAACATCGTTAACATGAATAAAATCAAGAATTTGTTCGCCTTTCGTCATTTTCACAGGCGTTTGTGCCGACAGCGATTCGCGAATATAATCCATAATTTTTTTTGTCGTGTCGTTGCCGCCGTAAATGGTATATAGAATAGCTGTAATATATTTGAATCCAGCCAGATTGGAATAATAATCCACAAAACTGCGAAAAGCAGATTTTGTTGCGGCATATAAATACGCATCGCTGATTTTGTCAGTTCCCTGCCGATATTCCGCAAACGAGCCGACATTTACAAATAATTGAATATTAGTACATTCCGACAAAACCGACAGTAAATGTACTCCAAATTCGATATTTGCTTCGATCATCGGTTTTATTATTTCCGTATCATTACGGCTTGTTGATAGTGTTGCCAAATGAATAACAATGTCAGGGTTAAAGGATTTAATATTTTTATAATCAGACAACAATACATGTTTGCATTTAAACTTATTAAATAAATTTTCAGCTTTTTTAATATTGCGATTCACAGTCAAAATTTCAACGTTATAACAATCATTAAGAAGTTGAGGAATTAAATGTCTCCCAACAAATCCTGTTGCTCCGGTTATCAGTATTTTATGTGTGTGTATTTCGTTCATCATTCTGATTATATTTAAGTTGAATAATTGTTTATTATTTTCATGATAATAAATTAGCATATACCCCAAAAAACAACTCTACATGAATAATTATAATATTTTTATTTTCGGCACAAAGATAATTCATAATTTTGTATTAAGCAATTTTACACATTATCACTATAAATCAATATTTTACAAATGGTGGCAATTTTGCATCTCTTTCCGAGATTATAGGATTTTCAATTCCCCAGTCAAAGCCAAAACTGTCGTATCTAATGCCAACATCGTCTTTTGCAGAATGTTCCTGAGTCGCCATGTACATCACAATAGCATTATTGCTTAATACGCGATACCCATGAGCGCAGCCGATTGGAATATAAAGCGTCTTGGGACAACTATCTGATAATTCGATGTCGAATATTTTCCCATAAGTTGCTGATTCTTTGCGAATATCAAGAATTACATCATGCACTTTCCCGCTTATAATGGAAACAATTTTTTCGCAGGCAAATTCTCCTGTCTGTAAATGCATTGCGCGTATTACATCCAATTTAGACTTAGTAAACCAAACCTCTTTTATATTGACATTAATATCATTATAACTGTTATTTAAATAAAAACTTGAAGTAAACGGCTTAAATAGCTGTCCTCTATTATCCAAAAAAGGCTCAATTTCTATAACATAAAGTCCTTCGATATCTGTTTTTATAAAATTCATTTTTCTATATATTTAAGTATCTGATTAACACATAAATCATATACGCTGCTTGTTTTATAATTTTTGTACCAATCAACTGTAAATCTAATGGTTTCATCTATTGATAACCGAGGATTCCATCCTAAACGCGATTGTGCTTTTTTTATGTCCAAAGTTAGCAATTGGGCTTCGTGCAAATTATCGTTGGATATTGTTTTATTCAATCTGCCATCACCATAATAATCTATTATCATACTTGCTATTTCAAAGACATTTACGTTAGAATTTTGCAGCGGTCCAAAATTCCATCCTTCGCAAAAGTCCACTGGATTTTCCCACATTTTTTTAGCCAGAAGCAAATATCCGCTTAATGGTTCAAGCACATGTTGCCATGGACGAATTGCTTTCGGATTACGGATGTCGATAGGCTTATGCGCCTCAATAGCGCGAATGCAGTCTGGAATAATGCGGTCTTTTGTCCAATCGCCGCCGCCAATTACATTTCCAGCTCTAACACTTGCAATTGATTTGTTATGAGTTGCATAATACTTAGGATTCATAAATGAACGCCTCCACGATGAAATTGCAATTTCTGCCGCTCCTTTGGATGACGAATAAGGGTCGTAACCGCCCATTGCATCTTCTTCGCTGTACGGAGTTTGACGTTCTTTATTTTCGTAGCATTTATCGCTTGTAACCATTATTGCTACTTTTGCAGACCGACTATTGCGAAATGCTTCCATCAGATTGATGCTTCCCATTACGTTAGTTTCATAGGTTTCAACCGCATATTTATATGACTGACGCACAAGTGATTGTGCTGCTAAATGAAATACGATTTCAGGCTGATATTTTGCAAAAATTTTTTTCAGTTGATAACTATCACGAATATCGCCTCGCAAATCTTTGATTTTTCTCCCGATGCCTGACAACACAAAATTATCTTTCTCTGTATATGGATTTTTGGAAAAACCAATGACTTCTGCTCCCAACCTGTTTAACCATATTGCAAGCCAAGAACCTTTAAATCCGGTATGTCCTGTTACCATAATTCTTTTATTTTTATAAAATTCCATCATTGCTAATTGTTTGTTATTATGTGATTTATATGAAATTTATTTGATGATTATTGTAATTATATTTTAAAAGCATATAATAATTATTTAAATTATTGTTATATTGACTTTTATATGTTGTTATTTGAATTTATTATTTAGATATAATTGTATTACATGCAAGTTGTTCTGATATAATTATAAAATATTACCATATTTGCCAAGGCGCTTTGCCAGAGTTCCAAAGATCATTTAATTCGGTATTGTCGCGTAGCGTATCCATTGGTTTCCAGAATCCATTATGCCTGTACGCGTGAAGTTGTTTGTCTTTAATAATTCGTTGCATCGGCTCATATTCAAGCATTTCATTATCACCTCTTAGATAGTCAAATAATTTTGGTTCACAAACAAAAAATCCTCCGTTAATCCACGAGCCGCCTTCTTTTGGTTTTTCCAAAAAAGACCTGACAATTCCATCATCATCTATTTCAAGCACACCCAATCGCCCGCTTGGCTGATACGCTAAAAGCGAAAGTATTTTTCCCGATTTTTTGTGTTCTTCTATGCTTTTCAATATGTTGACATCCGAAAGCCCATCGCCATAAGTAAGTAGAAATGATTCATTTTCTATATATTTTTGAATACGTTTTACCCGCCCGCCGGTCAGAGTAAGTATTCCTGTATCAATCATGGTTACTTTCCATTGTTCCGAATGATTATCAAGAATAGTTACGCTATTGTCTGCTAAATTAACCGTCATGTCGCAATTATGACGAAAATAATTGGCAAAATATTCTTTTATCACATACTGCTTGTAACCGCAACAGATAATAAAATCGTTGAAACCATAAGCGCTGTAAATTTTCATAATATGCCAGAGCACAGGTTTGCCGCCAATTTCTACCATTGGTTTTGGAATTACTGCGGTTGCTTCGCTCAACCGTGTTCCGAATCCTCCCGCTAAAATAACAACTTTCATAATATTTTGATAATATGATTAATATTCTAATATTTTTATGTATTTTATAATTTAATATATATTTTATTTTTTTATATATTTGCTGTAAAGTTAAATAAAAAAAATCATTTTCATAATTTTTCAGTCAAATATTTATTAACAGGCGTTCAGCCCTGCAAATTAAATTTACAGGGCTGAACAGATTGTTTCGTTGCTGCGTTCTCGTTGTAATAAATAACAGCGAAAGACGTCGCGCCTTTTTATTTCTTGGAATACAACTAAATAAACCTCATTTTTAATACCATTCAATATATTCTATTTCAGCTCCTAAAACGCCTCTATATTCCGTTGCCTCTATAATCTCCCTCACCACATATATGCAGATATAACGGTCTTCCCACATAGTACTATTTTCACGTTCACTGTGTATCATGTATCTGTATTTGGCGATATATCCGTAACCCGGAGTTACTGCTGCAATGTCTGTCCAGCCTGTAGCAGAGGAGATACCATTGTCTATCACGTCTCTCAAACAATTAACTTTGCCGATTGTTGTGAATTTATAGAAAGACCCCTCGTGAGGACTGGTGTTGCTACTGTGAAAATTATTGTCTGAGCCTATATAAAAGCCTGATTCAAAATCGTAAGGAGTAACCACAGTATTTCCATAACTGCTATTGCGCATGTTTACCGATATAGTTCCTTTCGGATTAGGCAACTTAATCTGTAAACGTGGACAGTTTAGACTAGTTATTGAAACATCGTTGCTGACATTCAGCGTTTCCAGTAATGGGCAGCCGTTTACTTGCAATAAACGTAACGCCGTGCAACGGCTTACATCCAAACTTCTGAATTGATTTCCGCCGCAACCCAACATTTTCAATAAGGTGCAGTTACTAACATCCAAACTCGTTAGTTGATTATTATTACATTGGAAAGATTGTAAGTAAGTGCACTTACTCACATCCAAACTCGTTAGTTGATTATAGTTGCACTGCAAATCTCCTAAGAACGTACAGTTGCTAACATCCAAACTTGTTAATTGATTTCTATTACATTCTAAATATTCAATCCGTGAGGATGATATAACAATGGTATGCAGTTTTTTATCTCTATATTTATGAGTAAATAGGAACCAAAAAAACTTTGTACTTCTTCTCTCTAATATCTCTGCATCTCTAACGTTTGATGTTGTTCCATCTCCCCATGCAATGCTTATGAAATCATCATTTGAGATAGCGTTCTCTTGTTGAAAACCTATATCAATCCGAACTTCGTCTATTGAAGTTTGCATAATAACTTGATCGGCAAACAAATCTGCGGTTGATAAAAATAAACACATTACTGCAGCTGTTGTCATTTGCACTAAAAAATTTTTCCTGCTTCTATGGCTTCTCGGACTTGCCCGTTTTTCAAATGGTTCCTGCTCCATTGCACTGATAATGTCAGCGCCTGCGTTTGTTTTTGTAATTTTTTTGCACATAAAATTTTAATTTAAATTGTTATTAAAAAGTTCTATATCTCTGTTTATAAATTGCAACAAATAAAAAGCGGACTTACATCCGCTTGTGAGGTATTAGGAAAACCTTTGATTCAAATAAGTAAGTCCGCATTTTTGCGAACGTTTACTATTCTTGAATCACTGCTGAAAGTTCCTAATTTTCACAAGCAAGAATATAGCAAAACGCTATTTTATATGTCTTTTTTGTGCGTTTTATGCACATTTTTTTTTATGTCATATTCATTTATTTTTTGTTTACAATTAATGTTACAAAGTTATAAATTAATTTTTCAATCACACACAAAGGTATAAAAATTTATATCTGAAATTTACAAAACCATTGGAGTTAAGTAAACAATATTTATATCTCATTGTCTGTACATTTTTTCTGCTGTTTTTTTTGATACTCTGTGAGTTATCATTTCGTTCAAAAATCCCGTTCCATAACCGAAAAGTTGCACATAACTTGTTAATATTGACATCAAAGATATTGATAATTTTTTGTTTTTCATAAATGAATCAATAAAAATTATGCTAATGTAAATCAGTATCGGCAAAAGAAACCATATACAATACAAAATTATGCTTGCCAAAACAAGAAAAATATTTCCCAATGCAAAACATGCAGGCAGAAAATGTAACAGTTTTAACGAGCCTTTGTGCCTGTTATTTAAAATAATACGGGCGCAGCCAAAAGTATAAGTTTGCCTGTATAATTTTTTCAATGTCAATCGGCGTTTGTGATAAACAAACGCCTCTTTTATCAGCCTGACCGAAAATTCGGCTTCTTTTATTCTCATGCTCAAATCAATATCTTCGCCAATAATAACATCATAGCCGCCGACTTTTTCATATATTTGTTTTGAAAATCCCATATTGAAAGCTCGCGGCAAAAAATTTTCGCTTTTGCCGCCTCTAATGCCGCCTGTTGTGAATAATGATGTCATAGAATAGTTTATGGCTTTTTGAAGCGTGCTGAACGATTCGTTTGCATTGTCGGGGCCTCCGAAACAGTCCGTATAATTTTCATTAAGTTGTTTGCGCACCGTTTCAATATACTGTGGCGGTAAAATACAATCCGAATCAAAAAGTATTATGTAATTTCCCGCTGCTGCTTCAATTCCTAAATTGCGGCGAATGCTGCGACTTAATACTTGATTTTTAACATATTTAATATTGAGAACTTTTAAATATTCTTTGCAAATTTCATCGCAGGGATGAGTTGATTGTCCTTCCATTATAATGATTTCAAAATCTTTGTCGGTTTGTTGCGTCAAGGATTCTAAAAATTCCTTTATTTCGTCTGGACGATTTAATACCGGAACTACGATTGAAAAGTGTATTTTATTTTGCATGAATGTTTTAATTAATTGTTCAAATCTGTCGCCTTTGAAATTGTAATCTTATTAATATTTGGATTTTAGAATTATTATATAGTTTAGCAATATTATTATTATTCAATTAATTTAGAATCAATGTACTAATATCTATACAATATTGTTGACAAGTTCCTTTTTATTAATAATAACTCGCATTAAATGAGAAACATATATTACTGCTTATTTTTTTCTACTGTAAACACTTTATACATTGCATTTATGATATCGGAAATTATTTCATCTTTACCGTTTTTCGGTGAAATTCCGTTTGTTATCATCACTACGCCGAATTTTTTATCCGCATTAAAAAACATTGCGCTTATAAGTCCGTAAGCGCTGCCTGTGTGTCCGGCAAGCGTATCGCCTTCAACCAAATCTGTTGAAACCATAATTCCCAGTCCGTACGAGCTTGTTCCGTTTGTCGGCTCAACAGGAGTAAGCATTAGTTTCGCCGTTTCTTCTTTTATGATTTGCGCATCGCCAAGTTTTCCGTAATTCATTCTGCAAAGCATCCATTTTGCCAAATTTGCCGCAGATATTTTCATTCCTCCTGTTGGCGAAAACAGCACAGTATTTTTGCCGATTTCATAATTTTTCATTTCGGCAGAACGGCTTTTGTAAGCATCGGTAGATTCAACCCAAACCGAATCCTGACGCGTATATATTTTTACGAATTTTGAATTGTCCAACGAGTCAACATTAAAACCTGCATCAATAATACCGAGCGGAATTAGCAGATTTTTACGCACATAGGTATCAAATCGCAAGCCGGAATGAATTTCGACAAGAGCGCCGAGCAAATTAAATCCGAGGTTGCAGTAATTGTATTTTTCGCCCGGAGCGTAATCCCAATAAGCGTTTGCAGAGTTCGGATTAATTTCAGGTTTTAAAATATCGTAATCAAAATACCCTTCGGCATCGCTCAGGCTAGATGTATGTGAAAGAAGCATTTTGTAGGTGATTTTTGCGTCCGGAAATTTCGGATTGCGAACGCTGTAACCGAGCGTTTCGCTAATATCGTCATCAAGATTGAATTTTCCCTGTTCACACAATTGCATTATTGCCGCAGATGTAAATGTTTTCGATATTGATGCAATACGAAACAAATCGTTCTTGCCTATTTTTTCCTGTGTTTCAATATTTTTTAGACCAAATTCATTTGAATAGGCAATCCTGTTTTCGCTGACAACAACAACGGCAAGTCCTGTATAATCATAATTATTGAGAACACGATGTATTGCTTCGTCTGCCTGTTTGTTTAACGTTTCTGTCTTACTGTTACACGACATAAATTGTATGCAACATAAAATAATGATAATTAAATTTTTATTTTTCATTTATTTTGATTTTTGAAGTTAATAATATTCATTTTTTATTGTCCTATTCCATAATATGTAAATCCCATTTCTGTAAGTTGTTCGCGATTGTAAATATTTCTACCATCGATAATTACATATGTTTTCATTTGTGATTTTATTTGTTCCCAGTTTGGAAGGCGAAATTCTTTCCATTCTGTTACAAGCAGCAAAGCGTCTGCATCTTTTGTTGCGTCCATCATATTTGCAGAATAAGTTATTTTATCTTTAAAAATATGTTGAACTTCCTGTATTGCAGCAAAATCATATACATTGATTTTACATTTTGCATCAATCAGCATTTTGATAGTCTCTATCGATGGAGCTTCTCTTATATCATCGGTTTGAGGCTTGAAAGATAATCCCCAAATGGCTATTGTTTTTCCTTCTAAATCTCCGTTGAAATGTTTTTCAAGTTTTCGGAATACAATTTTCTTCTGTTCTTCGTTTACTGCTTCTACTGCATTTAATATCTGCATATTATACCCTTTTTCATTTGCCGTTTGTATTAGCGCTTTTATGTCTTTCGGAAAACACGAACCGCCATACCCGCAACCCGAATAAAGGAATTTGTTGCCTATGCGCAAGTCCGTGCCAATGCCTTGCCGCACCATATTCACATTTGCTCCGAGTAAATCGCATAAATTTGCAATATCGTTCATAAAACTTATACGTGTTGCAAGCATTGAATTTGCTGCATATTTTGTCATTTCCGCAGATGCAATATTCATAAATATCATACGGAAATTATTTATCATAAACGGATTATACAGTCTTGCCATGAGTTTTTTTGCTCGTTCAGAATCTATGCCGACTACAATTCTGTCGGGTCGCATAAAATCATTGATGGCATCTCCCTCTTTCAAAAATTCGGGATTGGAGGCAATATCAAACTCAACATCCTTATTGCGAAGTTTAAGTTCACTGGCTATTGCTTGCCGTACTTTTTGTGATGTACCAACGGGAACAGTGCTTTTGGTTACTACAAGCACGTATTTTTCAAGATTTTGCCCTATTGTTTTTGCAACATTCAGCACATGCTTCAAATCTGCGCTACCATCTTCCTGCGGCGGCGTGCCTACTGCAATAAACAGAGCTTCAACATCGTTGATGCAATTGGCAAGCGATGTATCGAAATGTAACCGCCCTGCTTTGGTATTTCGTTCTACGATTTCGTCCAGTCCTGGTTCAAATATGGGAATTATTCCGTTTTTGAGGTTTTCTATTTTTTCACTGTTCACGTCAATACATGTAACATCTGTTCCCATTTCGGCAAAACAACTGCCTGTAACCAGCCCCACATAACCTGTTCCTGCTATTGCTATTTTCATTACTATATCGGATTTTACAATAAATTTCGGTTTATAATCTAAATTTTCGCAAAGTTAAGAAAATATAATAACATGTTATTTGAAAGATGGCAAAAATTCAGCCGCTACCAAAAATTTTTATTGCAAAACTTGCGTTATTGTAAAATTATGTTATAACTTTGCGTTTGAAAATGCAAATATTGTATGCTTATGAATTAAAACAGGCAAACAGTACGCACATTTTAAGATTGGAAAAAGCGTTTAGCTTGTATTCTGGTTATTGAAACATCCACAATTTCAAAAATCCAACAGAGTAAGGCGATGAACGCTCACGTCGTTTCCGGCGTGGGCTTTACTCGTAAGTTTTTTGTTGGATTTGGGTAGTGGATGACCTCAATAAACGGATATTTTAGAGTTTGTCCGCGCTTTTTTTATGTGCGTATTTCAAATTAAATTTGAATTTGGACAATCGGTGGAGTTCAGACACCATCCTAAAAAACGGGGCAAGCCCTGCAAAGCCGTAAGAGCAGGAATAAAAAATAAATTTAACTAAAAACCGATGGGTCGATGGGTATATAACCGACACAAATTTATATGAAAAAAATAATGTTTATTTTAGTAGCCTTTATTGGCTTAGGAATTTGTACAAGTGCAAGAACGCCTCAAGATGGGAAATATTGCTGTACAGACAATTCCTATGTGATTGTTGATGGGGATGATATTTCTCTTTACATTGATGGTTATTCCGCAGGAAAATTCACAATAACACACAGTGAAGATACAGATGATCCTAATTCAATGTGGTTCACATTTGTATCCGATGGAGGAAAAGAAAACAATGGAGAGTATAAGAAAATAAATGGAGAATTTATTCTTAAACTCGGTAATCGCACATTGAAAAAAAGTAATTGTTAATTAAAAAACATTTTAAAAATGAAAAAAATTTTAATAATTTTAGTATTTACACTAAGCATCTTATCTGTTAATGCCGCGTCATTATGTGGTGGTGGTTTTAAATTTGTTTTTTCAGGAGGAGAGCAAGGCACGTTTGTACTTTATAGATCATCTGGCGGAGAAATGGGAAGAGGAAATTATCAGACAGATTATAAAGGAAACATACGTTATATTTTTAAAGGCAGCTATGAAGTCAATAAGCTAACATATGTTAGTGATGGTGTCTTTGATATGAATGATGATGTAAGGTTAAAAGAATGTAAAGATTGAAGACAATATGAAAACAATTTTAATATTCTTAGTAACTTTGATAAGTTTTGGAATCAATACCAATGCACAATCTTGTATTATTAGTGGCGCTGATGATGAAAGTACCATAGAAGTGCAGTCTTGTTATTTACATGGAGACAAAGTTATTGTCAATGTTATTAATGACAGTAAAGATATTGCAGCAAACGTTACGGTAAACGTAGAAGTTACATATAAGATTGGTAACACTATAAATACGAAAACTTACCCCTATTCGGGAAAAGAAATTTCTTTGGCGAGAGTACCTACAAAAATAGAAATTCCTATTTATGAAGTACATCCATCAGACAATAGATATGTTGCTTATTCCGTGAACGCAACATCGATTTCAGGAACAAAGTGTAAATAACAATTTAATAATTATTAAAGTCTTTTTAAAGGAAGGACGTAAAACTTATTTTACAATGAAAAAATTTAAATATTTAGTATTATTAGCCATTATAGTATTTACAATGGCTATAAGTTCTTGCGGTATGTCAAATATGACAGAGCAGGAAGCATATGATGCAGGATATGGAATTGGAAGAATGCTTAGCAATTAGCTTAGAAAATTTCTTATTCTGTTTGTAATTATCAATTGATGAGGCTGCTCAAATAAGTAGCCTCATCAATTAAATAAACTTCAAAAGAAAATATAACTATGATTAAAATAATTATTCTTTGCCTTGCATTATGTTTAGTCTGTTGCACAGTTAAAACCGACAGTATTACACAAAAAATAAAAAGACAAAATTCACAATTGCCAGAAATGCTGTCTAACGATTTACGAATAGACAGTATTATATTTTTAGATAAAACAAATACGCTTAAATATTATTATACAGCATTTAACGATTCTATTATTCTAAATTGCAATTATAACAAAACGCAACAAAATATGATTACTGAAATAAAAACATCCAAGTCTATGAAAATATTTTGTGATAATAAAATAACTTTCGAATATATTTATATATCAAACGAAAATAAAA
The DNA here is from genome assembly GCA_031276235.1 of Prevotellaceae bacterium. Classification (GTDB taxonomy): domain Bacteria; phylum Bacteroidota; class Bacteroidia; order Bacteroidales; family UBA932; genus JAIRKV01. The sequence goes on from JAISNL010000018.1 coordinate 13,588, forward strand.
ACATACTGTTGAAAATAATTATACCTGAAAATATGTATAAGTGATGAAAAATAAATAAAATGTAATACCAAACCTCATTATTCATTCTTTTCCGATTAATGATGTAATTGTATGTTATTTCTCTGTGCTACCAAGATGCTATCATACGTTGCATGTCATTAGCCAAAAATTTTTATTGTAAAACTTGCAGTATTGTAAAATTATGTTATAACTTTGCGGTTGAAAATGCAAATATTGTATGCTTATGAATTAAAAAACAGGCAAACAGTACGCACATTTTAATATTATTGGAAAAAGCGTTTAGCTTGTATTCTGATTCTTTGAAATCTCGACAATTTCAAAAATCCAACAGAGTAAGGCGATGAACGCTCACGTCGTTTCCGGCGTGGGCTTTACTCATACATTTGTTGGATTTTAGGTAGTCGAGAACCTCAGAGAACGGATAATTAGAGTTTGTCCGCGCTTTTTTTATGTGCGTATTTCAAATTTAATTTGAATTGGGACAATCGGTGGAGTTCAGAAACCATTCTAAAAAACGGGGCAAGCCCTGCAAAGCCGTAAGAGCAGGATTTTATATAACATTAAAAAATATTTAAATGAAAAATTTTAGTATGAAAGCCCTTTTAATTTTGGGCATTGCAGCAACAATACTTGTAGGCTGCAGCAAAGATGACGAATCAAATACAGTTAAAGTGAGCGAAGTTGCAGGAGATTATGCAGCAGCAGCCGCTTATTATTTGCTTCACGCCGACGGTTCTCTTACAACAACATCGTCCAGTGGAATCGAACTTGATATTGATTTGATAAAAATAACTGTTAGCGGAAACAAAATTACTGCCAAAAATTCTGACGGTGATTTGCTTTTTGAGAGTGTAAATGCAGTTGAAGCGAGCAACGGCGTTGCTTTTAACCTTGCTTTATCAGCCGCATTTATTTCGGAGATGGCAGCTTCGGGTTACATCTCTGCAGGTTTTGAAAAATACCAGCTTGACAATAAAAAGTATCACGCTTTTTACGATGCCAAAGAAAAAACAGTTGATTTTAGTTTGGTATTGATTGCAAGCGCTGACCAAGTACCGGATATTGTTATCGAATTTGCTTGTAGCAAATGAAACAACTAATTTCATTAAACCACCTGCTATGCTTTAGACATAACAGGTGGTTTGTTTTTTCCACTAAGCATTAAGGTTTCCACGTCCTCCGCAACGTTTTGCTACACCTCAAATAAACAAAAGCCCCGAAAGGGTAATATTTTCATAACGGTATGACGCTGCCCTCAGCCAATCAAAAACCATTAATCCTTTAGGGTAAAAGGGGCGTCCCTCTTCAGCAAAAGGGGCGTTCCTTTTGTTGAAAAGGAACGCCCCTTTTTAAATTGAAGATTATATCGTTTTTATTTGAGGTAAATTCCCGTCAGGCAAAATCCGATTAAAAGGTTTTTAAAAATACGGGAACCGCTCTAGTGCTGCGGTTCTCGTATTCAAAAAAACGAAAATGATTAATCTTTAATCTTTGCTGATAAAAACTCTCTGTTCAATCTCGCTATGTGGCTTATTGAAATTCCTTTGGGACATTCAACCTGACATGCGCCCGTATTGGTACATGCTCCAAATCCGAGTTCATCCATTTTGGCGAGCATTGCTTTGGCGCGAGTTGCCGCTTCTGCCTTTCCCTGCGGGAGTTTTGCCAGACTTGACACTCGCGCTGCAACAAAGAGCATCGCCGAGCCGTTTTTGCATGTAGCAACACATGCTCCGCAGCCTACACATGCGGCGGCGTCCATCGATTCATCTGCATCTTTTTTGGGTATCGGGATGGTATTTGCATCCTGCGCTCCGCCTGTATTTACGGATATAAATCCGCCAGCCTGAAGTATTTTGTCGAAAGCGTTTCGGTTTACAATCAAATCTTTCACTAATGGAAAGCCTGCCGAGCGCCAAGGCTCAACGGTTATTGTCTGTCCATCTTTGAATTTGCGCATGTGCAGCTGGCATGTTGTAACCAGAGTATCTGGTCCGTGCGCTTCGCCGTTGATGTAAAGCGAACACATTCCGCAAATTCCTTCGCGGCAATCGTGGTCGAAAGCTACGGGGTCTTTTCCTTCGCTTATGAGTTTGTCGTTGAGTATATCAAGCATTTCGAGGAATGATGTATCCGCCGAAATGTTGTCAATATCGTAAGTAACGAATTTTCCTTTGTCTTTGGCGTTTTTCTGTCGCCATATTTTAATTTTGAATTTCATAATTATAAATTTATTTGGGGTTGCGATGTTTAATCCTTATAATTTCTGGTTGCTACTTTCACAAATTCGTATTTCAACGGTTCTTTGTGCAATTCGGGCAGTGTATTTTCGTCTTTGTATTCCCAAGCCGAAACGTACATGAATTTTTCGTCGTCCCGTTTTGCTTCTCCGTCTTCGGTTTGCATTTCTTCGCGCAGGTGTCCGCCGCATGATTCAAATCTGTTTTGGGCATCTAATACTATGAGTCGGGCAATTTCAAAGTTGTCGGCTAACCTCAATGCTTTTTCAAGTTCCTGATTTAATTCATCTGTTGTTCCCGGTACATAAACGTTGCTCCAAAATTCGGTTTTCAATTTTTCGATTTCTTCAAGCGCAATTTTCAATCCGTTTGCATTACGCGCCATGCCTGCATATTCCCACATGATATTTCCCAGCGCCTTGTGTAAACTGTCAACAGTGCGTTTGCCTTTAATATTCATTAATCTGTTGATTTTGTCTTTAACTGCTTTTTCTGTTTCGGCAAATTCGGGCAGATTTGTATCAATTTTTGGGGTTTGAATATCAGCCGACAGGTAATCTCCTATTGTATAGGGAAGGATAAAATAGCCATCAGCCAGCCCCTGCATCAAAGCCGAGGCTCCGAGTCGGTTTCCTCCGTGGTCGCTGAAATTTGCTTCGCCTATTGCGTACAGTCCGGGAATTGTAGTCATCAGGTTGTAATCAACCCAAATTCCTCCCATTGTGTAGTGAATTGCCGGATAAATCATCATCGGTTCTTCATAGGGATTAACATCTGTAATTTTTTCATACATTTGAAAGAGGTTTCCGTAGCGCTGTTCAATAACTTTTTTCCCAAGTCGCTGTATTGCTGACGAAAAGTCCAGAAATACGGCTAATCCTGTATTGTTTACGCCATAGCCGGCATCGCAGCGTTCTTTTGCAGCGCGTGAAGCCACGTCTCGTGGAACGAGGTTGCCAAACGCAGGATAGCGTCTTTCTAAATAGTAGTCGCGTTCCGATTCTGGGATATGGGATGCTTTAAGTTTTCCTTCTCTCAGTCGTTTTACATCTTCCAGTTTTTTAGGCACCCAAATGCGTCCATCATTACGCAGCGATTCTGACATCAGCGTAAGTTTTGATTGCTGGTCGCCATGTTTGGGAATACATGTAGGATGAATTTGTGCAAAGCAGGGGTTTCCGAAAAACGCACCTTTTCGATAGCATTGAATTGCCGCCGAGCAGTTGCTGTTCATTGCATTTGTAGAAAGGAAATATACATTTCCGTAGCCGCCTGTGGCAAGCACAACGGCATGAGCTCCGTGCCGCTCTATTTCGCCTGTAACCAGATTGCGGGCAATAATTCCGCGTGCTTTGCCGTTTACAAGTACAAGGTCAAGCATTTCGTGCCGCGTAAACGATTTAACGCTTCCTTTCGCTATTTGACGATTGAGCGATGCGTAAGCGCCAAGCAGAAGTTGCTGTCCTGTTTGTCCGCGTGCATAAAACGTTCGGCTTACCTGTGCGCCTCCAAACGAACGGTTGTCTAACTGTCCGCCGTAATCGCGTGCAAAGGGAACGCCCTGTGCTACGCACTGGTCTATAATTTTGTTGCTTACTTCTGCCAGACGATATACGTTGGCTTCACGCGAGCGGTAATCGCCGCCTTTTATTGTGTCATAAAACAGACGCCAAATGGAGTCATTGTCATTCTGATAGTTTTTTGCTGCATTTATACCGCCTTGAGCCGCTATTGAATGGGCGCGGCGCGGACTGTCGGAAATACAAAATATCTTTACGTTATATCCCAGTTCGCCGAGTGTGGCTGCCGCCGATGCTCCGCCCAATCCTGTGCCTACTACGATAATTTCTAATTTGCGTTTATTGGCGGGGCTTACAACTTTAATAGCCGCTTTGTGCCTTGTCCATTTTTCTGCCAATGGACCTTCCGGAGTTTTTGAAATTAATTTTTCAGACATAATACTTTATTTTTTATTTTTTAATATTTTTATATCAGCAACAGTCTAATAAACTTTTAACATAAAAAGCAATTACAACTGCTGCAAAACCGAGGCAAATAAGAGTGGCAAATATTTTTGCCGCAAATTTCAAACGTGGCAGCCATATTTCATTGTTCCATCCTATCGTTTGCAATGCGCTCCAAAAGCCGTGCGAAATATGCAGCCATAATGCCGCAAGCCATATAAGATAAGCTACAACAAATAAGATATTGCTGAAATAATAAGCAATAAATGCTGAACCCGAAGTTGGCGAAACAGTTGCTTCTCCAAGCTGTACTTCATGGTTTCCAAGTAATTCTGCAAATTGCATTTTATACCAGAATTGAGAAAAATGCAGTAATAGTCCCAAAGCAACTATAATCCCAATCACAAACATGTTTTGCGAAGCCCACGAAACCTGTTTGGGAATAACTGTTGCCAAATAGCTGCTGCTTCCGCGAGCTTTACGGTTGTAAAGCGTCAGAATCAACGCAAAAAGAATGTGTAAGCCAAAACCGCCTGCCAATACAAGCGTACCGATAATTGCATACCAGTTTACGCCCAAAAAAGCGCAAATGCTGTCGTACCATTCGGGTTTGATAATTGCCACAATGTTCATCGACATGTGGAACAGCAGGAACAAAACCAAACATGTGCCGGTAATACTCATTATCAGTTTTTTTCCAATAGAAGATGTAAAAACATTAGTCATAAATTGTACTGTTTTTTTTGTTTTTGATTTTAAGAATTTAAATTTCAATCGCACAAATTTACATGTTTTTTTTGAATTACGTACCTGTATATAAAAAACAATTCGTTGCAGAACGAAATAAGTTGAAAGTAAAGTTAGATAGATTTACGATGTTAATGTTGGATAAACTTGCAAAAAAACTGACAAAGTACGAGTAAATAACATTGCTTCCTTTGGTAAAGTAGCAACTCAAAATGAAAATAAAATATTCGTATCGAAAGGATGGATATAATTTTTTTGTTTACATATCCTGTAATTGGGCGTTGAATTAATTTACATATTTATTTAGGGATGAAAAATTAGGTAATGTAATACAATGTATGACGTTCTCAACCACGCAAATCTCATGCGCAGCCAATCCAGCAAAAACAGACGCCTTTTCTCAAAAAAAATTATTAATTTTGTTTTTTTTAACATTCGTACTACACCCAAACCATGTCCCATAATTTACATTATGTTAAGTTTGGAAACACAAAAGTAATTAAATTTTAATTAATTACAAATTCTCTAAAAAAATTATTTTTTTTAACAAAATATCTAATTTCCTGATAATCTACGATAAACTACTCCCGAAACTTAACATAATGTAAATTATAGGACAAATAAGAGTTATATCGGTGAAATACAGGAAATTATGATAACGACACAAAACATATTTAATAACGCGCTCCGATTAGCATATTTCGTAGATGATTTTGCTGTGTTTTGTGAAACAATGCCGACAATACATAAAACTTTGTCTTTTATCTTTAACGTTTCAACGTCTAATTTGAACGTTTCAACGTCTAATTTGAACTCTTCACGGTATAATTTGAACTCTTCACGGTCTAATTTGAACCCTTCACGGTCTAATTTGAACCCTTCACGGTCTAATTTGAACCCTTCACGGTATAATTTGAACTCTTCACGGTCTAATTTGAACCCTTCACGGTCTAATTTGAACCCTTCACGGTATAATTTGAACTCTTCACGGTATAATTTGAACTCTTCACGGTCTAATTTGAACCCTTCACGGTATAATTTGAACTCTTCACGGTATAATTTGAACTCTTCACGGTATAATTTGAACCCTTCACGGTATAATTTGGAATCCAATATAATATACAATAAATTATCAAATAATAATATTTTTAAAATTAAAGAAAATGAAAAATTCAGATTACATCCCGACTCAGGACGGGAAATTTTTGGAATGGGTGAAATTTCTTTTCACTTATGTAGCGGCAAACGCTGCAAAATGGGGACTTGCCCCTGCTACTTGGGCGAATATCACGCCCGAAATCACGGAATACGA
>JAISNL010000026.1 GCA_031276235.1 Prevotellaceae bacterium
GAGAGCCGCAAAAAGTTTTCTTATTCGCTTTACAACAAAAAATAAGAGCAAATAACGTTAAAAACACATTCTTTTACTTTAAATATTAATCAAATTAAACAAAAATAACAATGAAAAAACTAATATTAAAAACCACAGCAATATTGCTGATTTTAGCAGGAGTGGTTGCCTGCGGGAAGGAAAATACGGATAATGTAGATTTCCATGAGATAACCATAGGTAGCGCAAATCCTGTAATTAATTATGTTGCTAACGGTATAGAGTTTGAATTCTGCCTGTTGAACGAACAAGGCGAACCTGCAACAATATTTAACGAAGGTAAAAACTTCAGTTTTTACTTTCAATGCACTAATAACGACGTAAATAAAGAATTGGAAATTGATAATGGCTTTTTCCCTGATTTATTATTATCTGGTTTTTGCTACGTTATTTCTCAACAGAATGGTACAATTGGATATCCATGTACGCTAAGACCGTACACAATGGAATATAGGAAATATCCTTTGTATGGAGAAGATAACCGCTATGCAGTAACTGTCCCATGGAATTGTGAGGGTTGGGGTGATTTAAATTGCTATCCCGAAAGTTTTCCTAAGGAAAGTTTATCTGCAGGCAAATACTATACAGAATTTACTCATAAATTTAGGTTTCTGACTAAAAAAAATCCGATAGATATACCTATCTCTGTCAAAATCAATTTTGAAATAAAGTAAAAGTTTAGGTTATGAAAAAGAAAATAATTTTATTATTAATGTTAATTCATTCTATTAATGGATTGTCCCAAGTACAATCTGCGATTTACGAGAATAAAGATGCTTTGCTGCATTATCAAAAGATAAAAACATCTTTATCCAAATCTATACCAGTGAAAAAGATGCAATCGTTTGATGTTACAAGTTTATTAAATGAAGATAAACAGAATGAAGATATGCAAGATGTTCCATTTCGTTTTGGATATGGTTTTGATGTAGATTATACCTTAGATGACGGTGTATGGGAGACTCAAGGCGACAATAACATTTGGAGTTTAAAAATATCATCCGAAGGCGCACATTCTTTAAATTTTATTTTTGAAGAATTATATTTGACGGAACGTTCCGAATTGTATATTTTTAGCGCAGATGGTTATATGGTCTATGGTCCCGTGACTAAAGAGCAAAATATATCAGGACAAAATTTTTTGTCTGACCTTATTGTCGGAGACGATATTGTTATTCAACTAATAGAACCTGTGTCATCAGAGGATAAATCCTTTTTAAGGATAAGCAAAGTTGTGCATGGATACATAAATATGTTTACTTCTTTGACCGAAAATAACGCAACACAATCATTGGGAGAATCGGCAAATTGTAATAATGATGTTGCATGTTATTCTTCATGGGTAAACGAATCAAATGCAGTAGCACTGGTTTTGTTATCGAATGGAACGGAATGGTGTTCTGGCTCTTTGTTAAACAATACAAATCAAGATTATCGTCTGTTCTTTTTAAGCGCTTTTCATTGTATTGACATCGACGGAAACGGAACATTAAGTACAACCGAAAAAAATAATTCTCAAAGTTGGACATTCAGATTTAATTATAAAAAATCAACATGCAACGGCAGTACAGTTACAAGTTATATTACATACGCTCAAGCTAATTTTAGAGCTGCATGGGCAAATACCGATTTTTTACTTATGGAATTAATAGGAATGCCAGTTGCAGGACGTTCCTTTTTAGGTTGGGACAGAACGGGAAATAATTCTACATCAGGAGCAAGTATTCATCATCCTCGAGGAGATGTTATGAAAATATCATTTGATAATAATACGATCACTCCCAATCCTAATTCTATTCCATGGCAAGGTTCAAGTTTTATTTCTCCAGCAAACACTCATTGGACAGGAGAATTTGATAATGGTATAGTTGAAAAGGGTTCTTCTGGCTCACCTTTATTTGGGCAAAACAAGCATGTTGTAGGACAGCTACATGGAGGTAAAAGTAATTGCACTTCCAATACCGTATATTATGGTCAGTTCCATAAATCATGGACAGGCGGAGGAACAAATGACACAAGATTAAGTAATTGGTTAGACCCGACAGGTTCAGGAGTATTAACATTGAATACAATAAATCCTCCTACCATTTTCGGCCCTTCCAATCTATGTATAAATTCTTCAGGAACATTTACAGTTACAAATCCGCCTGCTTCGTATGAATGGGCTACTTGCAGTAATTTAGTGGCAGTATCCACATCTGGTAACAGTAAAACTTTTAAAGCTATCGGCAGTGGTCTTTCATGCGTAAGAATATTAGTTGATAATAAAGATGTAGCACAATATAATATATGGTTAGGCGAACCTGAAGTTCCTGTTATAACAGATATATGGAGAACAGCGTCTTCGGGAACAAATGTTACTTATGCTTTTTTAGCAAGCAATTTAACAGGTAGTAGCCGTACGCCTTATAGTTGCGAATGGAGAGCTTCCGGACTACATTCAGCAGAGTTCACAAGTGATTTTCCTGAAGGCAGTTATACCTTTACTATTGGATCAACTTCTTCGGAAATATATTATGCAACAGTAGCCTTAACAACTTCGTGTGGAAGAACAAAAGAATCGTTGCCGTATCAATTCGAAGTACGTAGAGGACCAGCAATTCCCTATATTGGTCTTCATTCCTATTCCGCCGCTTACCCAAACCCCGCAGGAAATGAACTGATTATTGACAGAGAAGAAACAGATAATGCAATACAAACGCAAAACAGCGAACAAAACGTACAGGCAAACAACGCCACGGTAAAAGTATTGCTGTACAGCCACAGTACAACCAAATTGACGTACTCTAAAGATTTTCCTGCATCGGCGCAACAAATAAAAATAGACACATCGCAACTGCCAGACGGAATTTATTATCTCAACATAATATCAAACAACGAAAAAATAAAAGAACAGACAGTTATTGTCAATCATTAAAGCTCCGTTTATAAACGGAAATGATAGCACGAAATACAGCGAATTAATCAATAAATAATAATATCACACATGAAACAATCAATTTTAACAGCATTAATATTTATGCTTTTTGCAAATTGCGTTTATTCGCAGCCCAAAGTAAAAACAGGAATAGAAGTTTTACGCGAACGCAACTTTGACATCCTGAAAGGAAAACGCGTAGGTCTGATAACAAACCCTACGGGAGTTGACAGTAGGTTAAAATCCACTGCAGATATTTTATTTGAAGCCAGCGAGGTAAATCTTGTAGCCCTTTACGCTCCCGAACACGGAATACGCGGAAACTTCACCGCCGGTCATCATCTGGAAGATGAAAGGGATGAAAAAACAAATCTCCCTGTGTACAGCCTGCACGGAAAACTGCGCAAACCAACGCCCGAAATACTCGCGGGAATAGATATTCTGGTTTACGACATTCAGGATATTGGCTCGCGCTCCTATACATACATCAGCACGCTTGGGCTTGCCATGGAAGCTGCCGCCGAAAACAACATCGAATTTGCAGTACTCGACCGACCCAATCCGCTCGGAGGCGAAAAAATCGAAGGAGTTATCACTCGCAGCGGCTTTTTTTCATTTGTAAGCCAGTTTGCAATACCATACGTTCACGGACTTACTACAGGCGAACTGGCAAAATTCCTGAATTATGAAAAAATGCTGAACAAAGGAGTACAATGCAAACTGTCTGTTGTTGAAATGCAAGGCTGGACGCGCGATATGAACTTTATTGACACAAAACTTCCATGGATTATGTCATCTCCACATATCCCGCATGTAGAATCCACATTCTTTTATCCAATATCCGGAATACTCGGCGAACTGTACGCTTACAATATCGGCATAGGATATACATTGCCATTTGAAGTATTTGCAGGAAACAACATCGATGCCGACAAACTTGCAAACGACATGAATGCACTCAACCTGCCCGGACTGATTTTTCGCCCGATACATTTCAGACCCTACTACAGCCACGCAAAAGATACAGAACAGCACGGCGTACAAATTCATATTATTGACTATAAAAAAGCCCCACTTTCGCTCGTACAGTTTTATTTTTTGCAGGAAGTTCGAAAACAGGAACCCAACAAAAATATATTTAATGACAGCAAAAGCAGAATCAACATGTTCGACAAAGTATGCGGCAGCGACGAAGTAAGAATACAATTTACGAAAAATTACAAAGTTGACGATATTAAAGAAATATGGTACAAAGATATTCCAGAATACAAAAAACGCATCGAACAATATCTTATTTACAAAAGCGCAAGCGTACCGCAGCTGACGGTTGAAACTGATAATCATTAATAAAGGAATGAAAAACATAATAATAATTCTGGATTGCTTTGTCGCTGAGCGTAGCGCAATGACGTTTTGCGTGGTTGTTTGTGGCATTATACAATGTATGGCGCTGCCCATTATTTTTCATCGAAAAGTTTTTTTACATCTACCTGCAATACTGTTTCCCAGCCTTGTCGAAACTTTATTGCTGTTGTTTTGCCATCTTCGAGTTTGTACAGTTTAACCCTTTCAGGCTGCCGTCTTAATTTTAGCGAACCTGTATCCCAGCGTTTGTTATTGTTTTTATCTTCAACTATTTTTATTGTATATGTATCAGGTTCGACAAACGAAATTGTCAACATGCCGTTAGTGTCTGTATGTTTGGTTTGAACGGCTTTTTTATTTCGTATAAGATATACGATACAGTTACATTCAACATTTGTAAAGTCAAGTTTTATTGTGCTGAATTTGTCTATATTTGGCGTTTGTATTTTTTTGCGGACGCTATCGTTTTCAAGATTGTAAATATCGGAAAATGCACCTGCCAAAAATTCCGCCTCGTAGGTTAATCCAGATTCCCATTTATTGGCATTAAAAATATAATTGCACAAATTGTTTGTGTCGGGTGTGATTTCAAAAGCAATTTTTTTAGGATTTTTACCTTCTTCATCCATTTGGTACAGATTTATTTTTTCATAGTCAATATTTGTCAGCGGAGCGGTAAATACCAGATTAAAACCTGTTTCCATTACAAGCGTTTCGTTTACGCGCGTTGCTATTTGCAGTTTGGGTATTTCATTTTGTTCTTCCGATTGTCCTTTTTTCTGCTTTTGTTTTGCTTTATCAGGTTTTACAAAATCCTTGAATTTGAGGATTGCATCTGTGGGAACTTCGTTTCCTGCAGAATCAGGTTTTGTATAAACTATTTTTGCATACATTTTAGACGGCACGCTGTCGTTTGCAAACCAGTAAGTAACGGTATCGCCGAAAAATGATTTTTCCGTTATTATTTTTTCCGCATCAAGCGCAACTGAATCATTACTAAAAAAATTGATAGAATGAATTTCCGGATAATTCTGAGCAAAGTATAAAACTGCTTTTCGTTCCTGCTCGCGTTTATATTCGGCAAGATATTGTTTGCTTATATTTTCCTGAAAAATGCGCACAAGCGGAAGATAATTGAATGTAGATACGGAATCCCGTTCGTAATCTCCGACTGTCATTGTGTCCGCGCCGAATGTAACGGGCATTATCATACTGTCGAGAAAACCTGCCATTTCGCCTGCATCGTATATATTGTTACTGTTTTTATCTTCTATGGTAATTACTCTGTAAGGTTGATTTTTTAAAGCATCTACTACAAAAAATCCTTTGGCGCTCACAAGCGCAACGGCATCAGGAGGCGTTGTAAACGGCAATGAATCCACATCGCTTTTATAGAGCAAAACTTTCATGTTTTTTACCGAATCGAAGGTAAAGGCATGTCGCGCCCGTCCCGACAGATGCAGCGAGTCGATAATGTCGCCTGTTGAAAACCGTAAACGATAATCGCCTAACGGATTGCTTTCGTTTAAGTCAACTATTGCGTTGCCAAAATCGAACAGATAAGTTGTATTTGGAGATAAAACCGAATCAAATTGAGCAATTACGCGCTTGCCTCGCGTAAAAATTGAAGGTAGGCTTTTTAACGGAGGCGAAACAATAAAATTTTGTCTGTCCTTAATTTTCACGTATTCGTTGAAAGTTATTTCAATTTGTTTTACATTTACGTTTGTTTCATCGTATTTCGGAATTTCTTGAAGTATTGCAGGCGCAGTTGTATCTTTTGGACCGCCGCTAAGCGAATTTGTCATGTTTGCGCAGTTGCTTGCGCACACTACGGCAATTGATATTATTATATAACTTATAAATTTTTTCACTCTAATTATGTTACTGTACCTATATTAATTTGGCAAAGATACACGAAATATTTTCAATTACACGCAGACTAATAAAAAATCATGGCAAACGCATTAAAAAAAGAGAAAAAACCATTCTCCACTCAAAAAAAATTTCGATAATCATATCTTTGAACGGGTTTTAATGTAAGATATTATTAAAAAGATGGCGCGTATGGAAATAATTAATTCTCACTGTTTATGGCGCTATTCTTATATTTCATAATGTTTATGCAGTTTGCAATTCTGCTGTTATTAAAGGATGCCTGAAATGTTAATAAACACTATTTTATTTAAAATCATTAATTATCGAAAATAAAGTTATATCTTTGAGGCAAAATATTATACAAATACCTTCATTATGGAACGTAGAAACTTTTTAAAAGCGCTTGCATTAGGCAGCGCAGCAAGCATGATACAATGGAAATCGGGTAAGATTTTTGCCTCATTACCGAGCAGTCCTGCACAACCTAACGATTTGGTTGCAGTGATGGGAGGAGAACCTGCACAACTTTACGAAAAAGCAATTGCATCAATGGGTGGAATCGGCAGATTTGTAAAAAAAGGGCAGAGCGTTGTGATTAAACCAAACATCGGCTGGAACAAAACGCCGGAACTTGCAGCCGACACAAATCCACTCTTAATATCGGCTCTTATCAAAGACTGCTTTGCCGCCGGCGCATCCGAAGTTGCCGTATTCGATCATACTTGCGATGAATGGCGGTCGTGCTACAAAACCAGCGGAATTGAAGATGCGGTGAAAGCCGCCGGTGCAAAAATGCTGTTTGCCCACGAAGAAAAGTATTACAGGCAAGTGTCTATACCCAATGGAAAACGGCTCAAAAGCGCACAAGTACACGAAGCCATTTTGGATTCTGATGTGTGGATTAATGTTCCAATATTAAAAAATCACGGAGGAGCGAAAATGACTGTTTCAATGAAAAACAACATGGGCGTAGTGTGGGACCGCCGATACTGGCACGCCAACGATTTGCAGCAGTGCATTGCCGATTTTGCAACATTTCACAAAAAACCTGCGCTTAATATTGTAGATGCTTACAGAATTATGACACAAAACGGACCTCAGGGAAGAAGTTCCAGCGATGTACGGCTGGCAAAAGCCATATTCATGTCAACAGATCCTGTTGCCGTAGATACCGCGGCAGTTGCATTTTTTAGCCAGTACAAAGAAATGACGATAAACGATGCAAGTCATATAAAACTGGGCGAAGAATTAAAAGTAGGAACTACAAAAATAAACGAACTGAAAGTGGAACGTATAAGGCTCTAACAGGCAAAAGGCGTGTGTTTAATTTATAATTTTCAAAATATTAATTAATATATTTTTTATCGAATGTACAAAAATTTGCGGCGTTTCCGTATCGTTTTTGCGATACTGTTTTTGATTGCCATTACTCTTGTATTTGCTGATATTAGCGGCAAAACGGCTTCATTTTTCAAAAACATCATAAATTTACAGTTTGTGCCGGCTTTATTCGGCGCATTAACAGGCTTTGTGGGAATTTTTATTATATTAATTCTCTTCACTATTTTATTCGGACGAGTTTATTGCTCGTTTCTTTGTCCAACAGGTATTCTACAGGATGTAATAACATTTGTCGCCAACATTTTCAAAAGCAAAAAACAGCGGCGTTACTCTTATTCAAAACCGCATCGCATTTTGCGTTATACAGTAATGACGCTTGTTGTAGCATTCTTGATTGCAGGCAGCGCAAAATTGTTGCTGAGTTTAGACCCATACAGCAATTATGGACGCATAGCTGCAAATGTATTCAGACCTGCAATAATAAGCGCCAATAACGAAGGCGCAGCATTGCTGCCTGATACGTTTTATCACATAAATTACAAAACGTTTACATTGGAAAGTATTATGTATGCCGCACTGTGTTTTTTAGCAATAGCAATAATGAGCGCAATGCGCGGACGACTGTTTTGCAATACGGTATGTCCGGTAGGTTCGTTTCTCGGATTGATTTCAAAATACTCGATTTTTCGCATAACCATCAATAAATCCAAATGTACGCATTGCCGTTTATGCGAAATTGCCTGTAAATCGCAGTGCATAAACAGTAAAAACGAACAGGTTGACAGTTCGCGTTGCGTACAGTGCTACAATTGCGCAGTATCGTGCAAACACAATGCAATAAAACTTCAATATTCCTGCTCCCGCAAAGAAAGACAACCAATTGATGCAGGTAAGCGTAAAGCATTTATAACTTCGGCGGGAATATTAGGCGCAGCGCTGATTACAAAAATTTTTAAACCTGAATTATTACGCACTGCAACAAAAAACACAAAAGCAATAGCCCCTCCCGGAGCAATAAGCATAGATCATTTGAAACAGTACTGTACGGCTTGCCACGCCTGCATTGCGCAATGCCCATCAAGAGTATTGCGTCCCGCGCTCAACGAATACGGCTTTGACGGCTTTATGCTTCCTGTGATGGATTATAAAAACGGCTATTGCAATTACGACTGCACAGCATGTTCAAATGTATGTCCCAATTACGCACTGATTTCGCAGACGTCAGCCGACAAGAAAAAAATACAGATAGGGAAAGCGACTTTTGTTGCAAAAAACTGTATAGTCGTATTGGATGGCACGGATTGCGGAGCATGCGACGAACACTGTCCCACGAAAGCCGTACACATGGTAGCGTATCGAGACGGTTTGCTTATACCCGAAGTTAACGCCGACTTATGCGTAGGCTGCGGCGGCTGCGAATATATTTGTCCCGGACGACCCGAAAAAGCAATTTTTGTAGCAGGCAACGAAATTCATCAAACAGTTATGCTGCCCGAACAGCAGGAACAGGAAGAAAAAACAGTTACCGATTTCGGATTTTAGCAAAAGATGTAAAATTGTTTTTGCGATACAGAGTACACAAAATAAAAAACGATATTATGGAAATAAGTAAATTGAAATGTGAACATTGCGGCAAAGCAGGCGAGCATGGATTTATGTATGAATTTGGATACGGAATACATATTTGCAATTATGAGAAAGACACTGTTCAGCAAAACGAATTGATAATGTGTACGCAAAAGAAGAGTTTATTGATGAAGAAGATGGTTTTACAATTTGTGAATACCCTGTCAAATATGATCGCGTTAAAATTCACGGAATAACAGAAATATTTATCAAGCCAACTGTGGCTGTTTATAAAATGGTGGGTAAAGATACTTTTCATATTTGCAATCACTGCATAAACCAAATAGGAGCGTTGGAGAGCATCAACCTGACAGCCGTAAAATATGCCAAAAAATATGGACAAATAGGTGGTACAATAATGGCGCTGGCTCATATAATTCTAATGACATCTATATTTTTGCGTTTGCACTATTTTGAAAATATTAATATTATGAAAATGAAAATATTAATATTATGAAAAGTTTGGTTTTCACATTAGCGATAGTGATCATAATTTTTGCATTTGACATTGGCGTGTTTATAATACATTCTATTATGCTGATGATTGCTTCCAAAAAGACAGGATTGCCGAAGAAAAAGATAGCAACTCTAGTATTAAAAGCTGCGAATAGCCCAAGTTTTGAAAAAATATTGAAACTTTATGCAAATAAAAAACTGGAAAACATTGCAGACTCGCTCAATGAAAAACAAAAGATAATTGTAAACAAATATGACAAGCCTCTATCCATTCCTGAAAATTTTGCTGGCGAGGCAGAAATACATGTACTGCAAGTCATCTAAAAAACAAACTGAAGCGTTGTTTTTTTGCTTCAAATCACCTTATTCAGTTATAAAAAATGAAGCAGAAAACATAAACATTGAGACCTTTACACAACGTTCAGATTATAAAAATCTAATTATTAGTATATTATCAATCGTATCGCCTTGCAAGGGATTCACTGAATTAATTTCCTAATTCCAACTGATTTTTTATCAATTTAAAGTATTCGCCTTTATTTGCTACAAGTTGAGTATGTGTGCCTTGTTCACATATCTGTCCATTTTTCAATACAATAATCTG
>JAISNL010000158.1 GCA_031276235.1 Prevotellaceae bacterium
AACCAAATCCAACTCTTAAAACTATTTGTGCAATTAATTTGTAGAGATTATATATTTGCATGGAGTTAAAGGCATACAAATCAATGCATTCATGTCGGCAACAGCATGGAATTTGAAGAAAAAGATGGAAATATTATTAGAAAAAGCAAAACGATTTTTTTGTTCAATTTTTATTCGTCGTTTTTTTCCAAAAGTTTCCTTCATTAAATGCTGCATGAATTTTATTGGTAAGGAGGGACTATTTATTTTTCATCACTTATTTGGTTTACGGAAACTGTAAATCAAATAAATCTTTATATATTTTTATGATTTTCCCGTTTATTTGTTTATAGTAATTCTGTATGTTTTTTGCACTCCAAGCGGATGTATTCCATTCGTTGATTTTTGCGTATGTTTCTTCAAATATTTCTTTTTCCAACGGTTTTATTTTCTGAATTATTCCGTTGCCATTTTTATTGTAAAGCAACGAAAAATTCATGTATTTTTCGCCATTTCCGCGTTTTATATGAAATACTTTGTACTTCAAGGCAACAATTTTATCGCATAACGGGGAATTATTGCTGTTGTCTGATTTTACCATTATTTCAGGTAACTGTTTGCCGCCTTTTACCCACAGAGGCACAGCGATAGAGCATGGCGGAAATCCGAGTACAGTCCACATTGTGGTTTTTTCGGGCAATTCGTTTTGTTTTACGCCCTGAAAAACAATAGCGGCAGACGAACTTCGGCGCGGGATATAATCACAGTCAACAGCATATTGAGGCATGGTTGAGCAGAGGTCGAAATTTAAAAGAGAATGGTAATATGAACGCGAAGCAGAGGACAGCAGCCATTCGGGCGTAAATTTTTCGTTTTGATGATTTTCAAAAAGATATTTTGCATTTTCGTATCTTATGTATCCCATTCCCTTATCTGTACGTCCCGAATATGAATAGTTTGTCCGTATCAGATAATTGTTTGGCGCTGTTTCGTCATCATTGGCATCGTATTTTTTGTATGTAAAATTGTTGGCTTCATAGTATGCCGCGCCGCCGTTTGCATCTATAACTCCAAAATTTGCTTCTATTCCCGCAGGTTTTGTTACCGTATCAAGTAAATTTTCAAAATCTCCGGTTGTGGCGCAATATTCGAGAGCCATTCTCATTATTAGTCCTTCGCGATCTTTGATTTTCGTTTTATCGTTCACATCTTTCAGATTGTACGATGCGGTATTCATAATGCAAAATCCGGCAGAATTTGTTCCCGCCCATATTTCTTCATTATTTATATCATCGCTGTTGGCAAGTCCAATATATGCGTATTTTGCGCCCTGAGCATAAACCATTCTGTTGTTTTCTGAATCCGTATCGCGATGTTTCCACATCAGCGGACGTCCGTCAGGCGTGGCTTTACCTGTAATTATTGCAGAGGTACATGCTTCAGATTTTTGCATGGATACAGTCAATACAAACAATATTATTACTGTAATGTTTTTCATGTGATTTTTTGCTGTTTATTTTATTGTTTTGAGCAGTCTGTTCCAGCGTATGTTGTTTGGGAACGATTTTTCGTTATCAGACGAAAACCATATCAATATTGGTCTTCCTACCGTGTGGTCTTCTGGCACATATCCCCAGTAACGCGAATCAAGCGAATTGTGCCTGTTGTCGCCCATCATCCAGTAATAATCCATTTTGAATGTGTATCTGTTTGTGTTTTCGCCGTTGATAAAAATTTCGCCATCTTTTACTTCCAAGTCGTTATTTTCATAAACATCTATTATTCGTTTGTAAAGTGGAAGATTTTCAGGCGTAAGTTCAACTGTTGCGCCTTTTTGCGGAATCCATACCGGTCCGTAATTGTCAATATCCCAGTTATAACGTTTGTCGAAAGGGAATAATGTATTTGCCGATGGGTCGGGATAGTTCCTTATTCTTTCGATGTTAAGTATGTTGGGCATTTTCTTTATTTTTTCAAAGTTTTCAGCGGTAAGCGTAATTCCGTCGAAAGCCTGACGGTCGCTAATAGAAATGTTCATGTCGTTCCATACTTTGTTTGGTATTGGTCGTCCGTCTGTCTGAATTTTGTATTTGTACTGTTTTTTGGGAATGTCTTTCTGTTTTTGTCCGTTTACGTAAACATCTCCGTCAATTATTTGCATTGTATCGCCGGGAATTGCTATGCAGCGTTTTACATAATGGTCTTTTTTATCGACAGGACGAACCGTGTAGTCGCTTTTTCTGAGTGTGTAATTTTTGCCCAGCGTTCGCCGCCAATCGTAAAAATCGGCTGTGGGATTGCTAACCAAAACCGTATCGCCGTGCGGAAAGTTGAATACGACAATGTCATCGCGCTGTATTTTGCGTAAACCGGCAAGGCGTTTATAATCCCATTTTATCCATTCCAGATATGATTTTGTGATTTGCGTAAGCGGCAATATGTTATGTACAAGTGGAAACGAAAGTGGAGTATTGGGAACTCGCGGTCCGTATGTTACTTTATCTACAAACAGATAATCGCCAATTAGCAATGATTTTTCCATCGAGCCTGTCGGAATTGTATATGCTTCTACAAAAAACATACGCAGGAAAGTTACTGCTATCACTGCAAATATTATTGCATCTATCCAGCCGCGCAAGCCTTTTGCTTCTCCGTTTTTATCTTTCCAGAAAGCCCATTTTACTTTTTTGCTGATATGAATATCATAAATCACGGCTAATCCTAAAAAACATAAAGGGCTGCGAAGCCATATTACAAAAAGGATATACAGAAACGATACGGTTCCGAATTTTACCCATTTATTTTTAACAATATCAAAATATTTTTTCATGTTTTATATGTTTATTTATTTAATTATATAATTATCACTGTGAGATTGTATTATTCTACTGCGTTGTGTTTATACTTTCTATTGCTACAAGTCTGTCCCATCTGTCGTGTATTCCTTTGTAATATACGTTAACTGTATATTCGTTTTCGGTTTGCGCAAAACTTTCATCAAAAAAATCAGACAGAAAGTTCATTTTATTGTCAACGGCAACATATTTGTAATTGTAATAACCCTGTTTGAGCATCAAAGTTGTTTCGTATGCCTGCCTGCTTTCATTGTATTCCATGCGACATTCGGGTTTCAGTCCCCAGTCGCTCAAAGCTCCGTAAACATAAATTGTGAGGTTGGATTGCGGATTCGAGTCTTCCACAGTGAAATAAACGTTCACATAGTCGGCTTCAAGATTTTTGTCGGTGCTGTTTTTTATCATGCGGTCGGCTTCGATGTAATATTTTCCGTTTATGTCGCGTTTGTATTGATATGTTTCACTGTCTGTAGCCTTGTCAATATTAAGCAAAACATGATATTCTCCGCTTTGATTTATAATTTTGTTTACTCCTTCGGCATTGTAGGCAAGGTTTCTCGTATCAAAAAATCGATATTCATTTTCTCCATTAAAGATGTTTTTTGTTGCGTTTGAATAGTCAACAGTCAAATTATTTTGAAAGGATATTGTTGGAGGCGCTTGCGATGGCATACGCTGTGAATTTTGTTCTACACGCAGTTTAAGTTCTGTATATGGATTTTGCAGAGGCAAATTTCCTCGATTTACCGAAAATTCGAGTTGCTGTTTTCCATCTGTTCCGTAATTTACAATATGGCGGTATTTCAGCGACAGAGCGGCTTTGTTTTCAAATATCTTAAATCCTTTTTGAAATACGGGCTTGCCATCATATCTGTCGTAAACTTTAAGCAAATAATTGCCCGATGTCAGAATATGTACATCGGAGTTGGGAATTTTGAGAACATAATTTTTGTAATACACGGTTGTATTTATTGAAGAATTAAATCCGAATATGTTGTTTTCTGCAAATCCTGTCATATAATCGCTTACAAAAAGATTATCCTCTTCCCAGTCGGCATTGCAATGTTTGACAGTATAATAAAAATCGCGCGTATTTTCCGACAAATCGTCGAACATAAAAGTAAGAGATTCGTTGCTGTTCAGTTCCATATATGGTTCTGACAGTTCGTTTCCTGTTTTATATGCCATCACTGTACGAATATTTTTGTCGAAACAAAAATCTCTGAATCCGAACAGTTTGTTTAATTCGGTTTCGTTTTGCGCCGACACATTTATTGAAATCAATATTAACGTTGCCGTTATTGATATTATTTTTTCATATATCATACAAAAATTTTCGGCTAAATTAATACATTTTTTTCAAATACGCTTTTTATCCGTTTTAATGCAGCCGATATTACAAAGTTTTGTTGAATGTTTATACTTCAATTTTTTTTTAAATTTTTGTATTTCAAAATCATTATATTCATAAAATCATATTTTTGGGTTTATAAAAATATCGGATAATGTTATACAATGTGAGATAGCATTTCGTATCTAATCTTTTCTACACAGAAAGATGTTCTGATTTTCAGGATTGGCTTACTCCGAGCTTCGCTTAGGTTGCTTTATCCTCATGGTTCTCTATGATGTCTCAAATCAGCAGAGCGTTATTGCGAGTAGCGCAGCAACGAAGCAATCCAGAAAAAACTGAAAATCTTCGAGCATTAGCAAGATATTTATTTTACCGTTTTTGGGGCATCTTACATTGTATGATATTATCAAAATTTTCATATATATTGATAATTTTAAAAAATATCGAAAATCTATTCTGAAATATGCATTATTCTAAAATAATGTTATAACTTTGCGGTTGATAATGTAAATATTGTATGCCTATGGAATAAAAACAGGTAATGATACGCACATTATAAAGTATTGAAAAAAGCGTTTAGCTTTTTATTCAGGCTTTGTGAAATATCCACAATTTCAAAACTGCCACGAGTAATGCTAATCGCTCACGTCGTTTCCGGCGTGGGCAATTACTCATGTTTATTTGGCAGTTTAGGTAGTGGATAACCTCACAAGGCGGATAATTAAGAGTCTGTCCGCGCTTTTTTTATGTGCGTATTTCAAATTAAATTTGACTTGGACAATCGATGGAGTTCGGTAACCATTCTCTAAAAACGAGGCAAGCCCTGCAAAGCCTTCAGAGCAGGAATAAAAAATAAATTTTTAACTAAAAACCGATGTATCGATGGTATATAACCGACACAAATTTATATGAAAAAAATATATTTTATAGGTTATTTTCTTATTGCATTAAGCAATCTTTGTTTTGCCCAGCAAAGTGCAAATAAAGTACTCAACCAAGGCGTGCAGATAAAAAAAGCACAACCGAAAAGTGTAAATGAAATAGACCGTCTTTACAACAAATATAAAGATAAAGAAACAATAACTATTTACTCCAGCTTTGGCGAATTAAAAGGAGAAATATCAACAGAAATGAATGCAAGTAATAAACCGGAATCAATTACAATTTCTGGAACGACAGATGGCATTGATGCTATTTCAGAAATTATTTATGAACTCATAAAACAAAAATTAAAGCAAGGATATAAACATTATAGCGGAGAGCAAGTAGGATACTACACTGGAGTTGATGATATAAAGCAACATATTAAATTTAATTTACTTGCAGGGGAAAAAGAAGAAGACTATTATGGCTATGGTTCTATTAAGTCTACAAGTACAAATGTTTATGATGCCACTTACAAAAAAGGATCATTATACTTCATTGTTCATATTCATCATCATAAGATGGAAATACCAGCTTCTCCTTCGTATAATATAATGGATAAGCCATTTACTTATTCTTCACCTACTTATCAAGAAAATTATTCTTTCTATATAATTAATGGGGATAATAACAGAAAAGGAGGAACGAATGCTACAAAATTGGATTTTTAAATTTATACATTACAAATTATGGTAATAATAATCTGCATAATATTGCTTCTTCTTTTTATTGCGATGAAAAAAATGAAACAATGGGATAAACAAGCAGAAAGCAATCAAGATTTGATGAACAGTCTTCAAGGCAGGACAGATATAATTCGCAAAATGATAGAAAAAAGAATGTTAAGAAGACCAATGATAGCAGGAGATATTTCGCTTTCGCAGTTGAAATATTTACCTGATATTGCAGTATGGGGTTGCCCTGAAGGAATGATTTTTAATATTATAAATGAGTATATTCAGAAGCAGCAAACAGAAATTTATGACAATGAAGATGAAATTATTGAAGAAATTGAAGAAGAAAACAATGCTTTTGAGGGTAATTATCATAATTCATCTTTATATCCAAAGGCTTTAATACCTTATGTTCACTACCGATTACGTAAAGAATATCCTGATTTTGCTTATCTGTACACAAATGATTTGATAAACGAGTTTTATAATATGTTGAAACAAATAATATTATAATTGAAAATTAAATTTATAAATAAATTAATGATATGTGGTTTTTAATAATTATTCTTACAATTATATTAATTGTTATAGTAAAATTTACAAGCGATGTAAAGAAACAAAATGCTCAAATATTATCTGAAGGAGGGATGCAAAATAAATATTCTCTACTGATTGAATATTTAAAAGCAGATCAAGGAAAAGTGATGTCAGAAAGGGCAAGTTCTATTACTATTGGTATGGATAATATAGATGGCGGTACTCGATTTATATTAATTCAAACTTTTAGAAGATTGACAGTACAATGGAAAGTACAGAGTGCCGTTTGGGGCTATCATCAGTTAGAATGGGAATTTGATGAAAATTTATCTCAAAAAAGCATGTACGACAAAATAAATACAGATTTACGAATTTATCAAAAAAATAAAATATTTGGATTATGAAAGATGATTTTTGGGTTATAATAGAATATCTAATCGTAGTTATATCTGGAATTATTATAGGAATAGGATTCTGTGTAGGAATAGTAAGCTTGACAGGATTAGATTCCGGAATTGGTGTTGCTATATTTGGTATATTAGGACTTATAATAGGCGGTTGTGTTGGTGGTTGGATATGTGAAGCAATAAAGAAACGCAAATAAAGATAACGGTTCAAACAAAAGCCTACTTGGTTAATATGTAGGTCGGCTACTTGCTGCTATCGGGTAATGTTATACAATATGTGGCATAGCCAGTAGCCAATCAAAAACCATTAACCTTTTCGAGGTAAAAGGGGCGTCCCTTTTTAAATTGAAGATTATAAAGCCTTTATTTTAGTCGCTCTTTACGAATAGTAAATATTCTTTTTCTGTTAATTTATCTTGATACAAAAAAAGGAACAATTAAATATATTAATATTTTAATTGTAAAATAGATAGACGTTACACCTAATGAGAATTATTTGTTAACAGCCTGCGTTACATTTTCTTTGAATATTCGGCAGAAAATGTCTGAAAATCTTTTGTTTTATAATGATCTTCACCAAAATATACAAGTATTGGCAAAATTTGTTCAGGCGTCATGTAACCTGCAAGCGCTGTAATTAATTGAGATTTTTCATCAAAATAAGCAATCGATGGATAAGTCATTTTTCCTTGCAGCACGGCTACTGCAAACGAATGTGAGCGTCCGTATTGCCCATCGTTTGTAAAATTCACTTCATTGAAAGTTACATTTTCTTTGCCTTCTGCATTAAATTTTACGCAATAGTAATGTTTATTAAGATATTCAATAACTTTAGGATTCGAAAAAGTGGATGCATCCATACGTTTACACCAACCGCACCAGTCGGTATAAACATCCATTAATATTTTTCTTTGCTCTTTTTTCTGAAGTTCCAAAGCCTCATTTACCGTGTACCAGTTGAGTTTAGTGGCATCCTGTGCATTAACCGTACAGCCAAGCGTTATCAATATGAGAATTGTAAATATTTGTTTTTTCATAATTTTGCTTTAATTTTGCAGATGCAAAGATACTGCATTTTTTTGAATAGCAAAATCTGATCCGTATGAAAAAAAAATTAATAGATATCAATATTCACGATGATGTCAATTCGCTGGAATTTCTTAATAAATATATTATTATGAATCCTGATGACGACAATGCTTACTATCTGCGCGGTAATATTTACCGCAAAATGAATTTGTTTGGCGATGCCTTAAACGATTACTACAAAGCGTTGGAATATAATCCGCAAAGTGAGGCTGCCGTTGCAATTGAAATACTTAACGAAATTCTTGAATTCAGAAATACGGATTTGCTTAATCCATAGGAAATTTTAATATTTTCAGACATTTCACAAAATGAATATAAGCGGTACGATAATTAATAGACTTTAAATGTACAATGGATTATCCACAATGGCATTGGCAATCGCGGCAATCGCCATGATAGCATGTATCTTGCATTTCTGCCAATTCTTCGGGTGTTACATCGTGTACATCCACAACTTCGCCAATAAAGTTCAAGTTGCAGCCGGCAAGCGGATGATTGAAATTCATAACAATAGCAGTATCAGAAATGCTGTCAACTGTTCCGTTCAATCTGTTGCCACGCGAATCGCGCATTGGAATTATATTTCCAAGCGTAAACAACGTTTCATCTATTTTGCCGTCAACTTCAAATAAATCTTTTGATAATTCGACAAAAGCATCATCATCTATTTCGCCGTAGGCATCGGCGGCTTTCAATTCAAATTCAAAAGTATCGCCGATTGTTTTACCTTTAATGTTTTCTTCAAATTTAGGCAACAAATAGCCTTGTCCGAAAATAAGGCGCATTGGCTGTTCTTTTTTCACCGTTTCTATAATCTCGCCATCAACTTTTAGCACATAAGCCAACGCGATTGATTTGTTGTTTTCAATTTTCATCTTTCTGTCCATGATATTAAATGATACTCTATTTTGAGTGCAAAGAAACAATTAATTTTTGGTATTGCAAAAAATAAATGCAGAAAAATTTGCTTAATCGAATTTATTTGTCTTTATTTGCCAAATATTTTTAAAATTTTAATATGAACGGGAAAGTTAAATGGTTTAATAAAGTGAAAGGATTCGGCTTTATTACGACAGAAGAAGGGAAGGAAATTTTTGTACACTTCACAGGAATTGCAGACGAAGGTTTCCGTGCGCTGAAACAAGGCGAAGATGTTGTTTTTGACATAGAAGATGGAACAAAAGGACCTCAGGCGGTGAATGTTAAACCTGCAAAATAATTTATGTTCAGTTTTTAACTTCAACTATAATCTATTAAAGAAACCGATTTTTATCGGTTTTTTTAATTATTCTGAACAATGAAAAGCACATGGTCATCAACAAAATAGACCTTTGCAAACCCATTAAAGTTGTCATAAATGATATAGTAGCGCCATAAACAGTCAGGATTAATAGTTTGCTTTATTAAGGAACTTCTATGTTGTTTGCACAGATTTCTATTCAAACGTTTATAATACTCAATATAAAACACTGAAAGTGTTGCCGCATCTAAAAAACAGATTGCATCGCAACACTTTCAATGAATCAGAGTAATATATCTGCGTTTTACTGTGCAGATTTTATTAATAAACAGTTACCCATTTGCCTGTATTGTTTGCCGAAATTGCAGCATCATACATCGCTTCGCACGATTGTGCAGGCAGGTAAAATTTGCCTGAATATGCAGCCGTAAGTTTAACATAAAATGTTTTTGAATTTCCAGCGTTCAAATAAAAGTGCGTATAAACTCTGTCATCTCTTATGTCTTGATAAGTATATCCCTGATAATTCGAGTTTTCGTCATCATTTACAATACGGGTATTTATGATTTCCCAGCCAGACGGGAATATTTGAGACAATACCAGATTGGTATAATTGCCTCCTATTCCGTTGTTTACTATATTTACGCGGGCAACAAAATCTTTTCCCCGAGGCAGATTTGAAACATCTATTATGTTTTTATTTTCATCTACATATTGAACCGATATTTTCAGTCCGTTAGCATGTTCAACTTCGTTTCCTGCAAGAGGTATTCCTTCTGTCTGAACTGTTGCAAACATTGGTGCATCCGTTTTATTGGCGATATTCAAACTTCCGTTGTTTTTAATATTTTTAATATCGGTTTTCCAAATTGTTTTTGCTGTACTCACATTTTTTATTCCGTCATCGCTGTAACTAAAATTGATATGTTTGTTTCCGTTTTGTGCCGCAAATTTCGACAATACTCTCAAGCAATATGCTGTGGTTTGGGTACTCATCCATTGATTGCTGTTGAGTTTTTCGGATATTTTTCTAACTACGGCAAACGCAAGATCTTTTTCGGATAAGAGCATAAGCGTTTCGACTATCATAGCCATATCGCGCTCGGATGAGCCGAAGCTTTGCGAAAATCCGCTGTAGGGTTTTACTTCTGTTGCCAAGCCTGCTATTATATTTTTGGCAGTTGATGTTTGTCCGGCAACGGCATAAGCGGCTGCCAGCATCCATTGTGCCTGCAACGACAAATTTTTATGTTCTTTCAGTCTGTTCATTGCGCCTATTTCGGGTTCTTTTGCCAATGCCAGCGTATATAATCGATATGCCTGGTCGAAATCATTTTGAGAATATGAATAATAATTTCCTTTTTGTGCTGATTTATTCCATTCGTTTGCTTCGCGTTTTTGGAATTTAATCCAGTTTGTTTTCATAAATTGAGGAATAGCATAGCCTTGAGCTTCGGCTTCGATTATGAAATGTCCTGCATAACTTGTTCCCCAAAGGTTTGCATAGCGCTCGCCTGACCAGTATGCAAAGCCGCCTTCGGTTGTAGCAAACGAGCGCAAGCGATACAGCGCCGCCTTCACATTTGCTTCGGCTTTTGTTTTCTGCGCCTGCGAAAGTTCGGTAACTGCGTTTAAATAAAGTTGAGGAAATGCTGCCGATGTAGTTTGTTCAATGCATCCGTGAGGATATTGAATAAGATAGTCCAAACGGTTTTTCAGATTTATTGGCGGTATGGTAGAAACTTCTATGCTTACTGCATTTGTGCCTTCCATTCCCTGTAATTGGTATGTTGCATCCCATGTTTGCCCTGCAGCTATAACTTTGCTTTCGGTTGAATATATTTTGGGATTTGCATTTCGCACGGCAATGTCAATATCGTATTCCGCTTTTTCTGATCCTGACGAGGCTATCAATTTCACTTTTCCTGCGCCGAGTTTTTCTTTGATTTTCAGTTTGAAAGAAATAAATTCATCTCCTGTTGATGCAAATGAAATTGATTTTGTATTTTCGTCCATATATTCAAACATGTCATTTGCTTTTACTTCTACCTTCACGTTTTTAATTTTGTCTTCCATTGCAAAAACATTGGCTGTCAGCGCCACTTCTTCGCCCGGACCAAGCACTCGCGGAAGAGTTGCAAGTATCATCAACGGTTTTTTTACAGGAACGGTTTTTTCGGCTGCGCCGTAAGCTTTGTTATTTCCTGCAACTACCATCACTCGAACCGAACCTATATAATTCGGAAGTTTAATTACGTGTTCATCCGATTTGCCTTTCAGCGTAAAAGGTCCCAATACTTTAACCACAGGTTTGAATCTGTTTGCTTCATTGGCGTTTCCTTCACTTTCACTTTCAGCTCCGCCGCCTATGGCAAACAACTGTTCTATTTTGCCGCCGTAAGCTCCGATTACATAATTGTAAATATCGAACGAGCGAATACCCAATGCTTCGCGTGCAAAGAATGTTGCCCATGCATTAGGCGTTTTGAAATTTGTTATGTCAAGCAATCCATCATCTACAATTGCAATTGTATAAGTCATTGGCTGGTTGTGTTCTTCGCTTATTTTTATTTTGAAAGTTTCTTCAGGACGCAATACTTCAGGCATCGATATTTTGGGTTTCAATATCGTTTTTTCGTTTTCTACGAGTATGGGAATAATGCCGTAAAGTCTTATAGGCAAATCGTTTGCTGTTTGAGCATGAGGTTGAACCAGCGATATGTTGACATAAATATTCGGCACCATTTCTTCGGTAATATTTATATTTACTTTTGTTTCGTTTGCTTTGCCGTCAACCCAGAACATTTGCTGTGTTTTACTTCCTGATTCGATGCTTACCAAAGCCCGCGAGCCTTCGGCTGATGGAAATGTTATTGTTGCTTGTTCGCCTACCGAATATTTCGGTTTATTCGATGTGATTGTGAGCATTGTTGCCTGTTCGCCTCCATCTTGTTGGCGCGGCGCTCCGCTCCATTCTGCCCATTCGTAATACGATGTAATACCTGTGCGATGATTGCTTTGCTTATCCGTTAAAACAATATAATAATATCCCCAAGCGTCGTGTTCGGCTTTGTAAGTAAACGAACCTTTTCCGTTTGTTATGTCTATTTCAAAATTTGCGAGCCGTTCTTTGTACGCCTGTTCCGAATAGTTTGCCCAGCGTCCGTTGTACGAACTCCACCACCAACTCCAGTTTGATTTATATATACTGACTTCTATCTTATTTTTTGCCACAGGCTGTCCTGTGCCATCAACACATATTACATCGTATGTCTGGTCTTTGTCGGTTTCCAACATTCCGTAATGTTCTGCGCCTTTTGGCGGGCGAACGCCTACAAATGACTTGTAGGGAATAATTTTTTCGGTTGTTGAATTAATACTGAATTCGCCTCCGTTTTCAAAAACGCGAGTAAAGAATTTTGCCGTTACCATTCCTGGTGCGCTGCAATTGATTTTTTGGTTGAATTTTACCAATCCTTCTTCATTGAGTTTTCCTGTGAAAATATGTAATTCTTCACTTGAATAGTATTTCGATCTGTCATCAAAATAATATGATTCATATTCTTTAAAATATGTTCCTGTATATGATAATGTTGCGTTTACATCTGTTTCCAGATTTCTTGCGATTGCGCCGTGCAGCCAGCGCGAAGCAATTGTTCCCTCTAATGTGCCATTTGCAAGAGATGCAGGGTCTATTGTCAGTTCTATTTTTAATCTGTTGGGCTTTATTGCTTCTATTTTTAAGCGTTTAGTGAAAGTAATATCGCCTATTTTGGCATAAACCATCCAGTTTCCCGTAGGCGCATCGTTTTCTGTTGCCACTGTAAATGGGAAAAATTTGTGTTGACTTCCTGTCGCTTTCTTCTTCACTATTGTTTGTCCCAGCGGATTTACAAGCGTAAATTCCACAGGATGATTGTCGGGAATTACATTATTGGGGTCGTTCAGAATAAAATTCAGAAACAGAGTGTCGCCCGGACGCCAAATTCCGCGTTCGCCGTAAATGTATCCTTTCAATCCTTTTTCGACTACCGCGCCCGAAACATCAAAACTGCTCAAGTTAAGCGATGATGCGTCATCAAGGCGCAAATATGAACGCTGTTCCTTGTGTTTTGCGATTAGCAGATATGGTTTGCTGCCTGTGTATGTAATTTCAACAAATCCGTCGGATGATGTTTTGCCGCTGCCTATCAACTGTTGCTGATAATTATACAGTTCAACCGTTACATCGTTCATCGGTTTTGTTGTTACAATATTTGAAATGGCTGCTTTTACCGTTTTTATATTATCTGTTTTGGCTATAACTCCAATATCGGAGGCTAAAACATTACAGGCATATTTGCGATAATAATAACCGTTGGAGCAAGGATCTTGATAATAGTCGGAATCGTAATAGTAGTCATCGTAATAATAATCATCATAATAGTAGTAGTTGCTGTTATTATCATAAGTTTGCAGTTCGTTTTCAAATTGCTGTTCAAAATTATTTTCATCTGCGGTGTTGTCTGAACATTCGTATAAACTTTGCGATTGAGTAAAACTTATTTCAACTCTGTATATTGCTCCAAGTTCGGGCATAATGATATTTGACAAATCTATCGAATATGTATTCCATTTTCTTAATATTTTTGATTTTTCATCGCCTAATTTTATTGTTTTCATTACAACAAGCCGTCCTGCGCGTTTCATTTCGTGCGAGCCTGTGATATTGTTTACCTGCAAAAACTGCATTATGTTGTTTTCGTAAACCTTTATTATTTTCACATTTACGGCTTTCAGCATTACCGCCTGAAAAGGTATGATAAGTCCGTTTGAATTGGGTAAAATTCCGCCTTTGGTCAAAAGTTTTATTTCCGGCTTCAGCGCTTCAAATTCTACTTCTTCTGTATAATCTTCCGTTATTTTTAATCCTTTGGTGTTTTTTATTCCTTTGTGTATTGTTATGTTTCGGCTTCCTGTTATGTGGCAACTCGGATAAACGTAAATTTTGTTGGATTTTATTCCGTATGTCAAATCGGTGCAGTCGTTCACTGTGATTAAGCCTTTTATCGACTGTTTTGTGTCCACAGGAT
The DNA here is from genome assembly GCA_031276235.1 of Prevotellaceae bacterium. Lineage (GTDB taxonomy): Bacteria > Bacteroidota > Bacteroidia > Bacteroidales > UBA932 > JAIRKV01. The sequence goes on from JAISNL010000158.1 coordinate 14,132, forward strand.
GCGAAAACGTGCAAACGATTTCTGAATTTTCTCCATTTTGATTTACTTCAATATTAACCAGTACAAAATCGGTTGTATTGGGTATTTTTACAGTGTCGGTCAATTTTTGGTCGCTGCCAATGTTTTTCCCGTTTATGTCAATATAAACATAAAAATCTTTCGGTTGTGCATGAACGCTGTCTATTTTAAAAGTGTGAGTGTTGCCCGCGTGAAACCACGATAAGCCGTATTTTGCTTCTGTTTTGATGTTCAATGTTTTTTCTACGTTGTCATTGTTTGTTTTGTCGGCTGTATAAATATTTCCTGTAATGGCATACAAATCGTAATCATTCGGAGTTGCCATGTCAATGCTTGATGCGTATGTAAACGATGGTTTGATGGTGGCAAACGAAAATTCAAAAGTTTTTTTATTGCCCTGTGCCTCTTTTATTACTTTTGACACATGAAAAGTAACGCTGTATTCGGTGTCAGGATTTAAATCGTTGTCGGGAATAAATTCAACAGTACTGTTATCATCGTGCAAACGAACGCTTCCCTTCACTTCCGGTTTGATGTTGAATAAATTTTTTATGACATCGTCATCATCCAGCGAAAAATCGTCAATAGCTTGTGAAAGTTGTACCTTTATTGTAGATTCGATAGAAACCGTTCCTGAAGTAAACGCTTCAACATATTCGTTAAATTCTATCTCTTTTGATTTGTTGCCGCAAGCGCATACATTAAGCAGCATAAGTATTAGCAGCAGATTTTTAATTTTAAGCATTATTTTGAATTTTTAAATTATTTATAACACAAAATTATATCTTTTTTTTGCATCAAACAAAATATAGCATCAAATAATTTTAAAAAAACTGTTTAATATAAACGTTTGGAATATGTTTACCATTTAAAATTTCTCGCTATTAAAACGGGGCTTCTCTGTCGTAGTCGTAATATGCCTCTTCGCTGCTGTCAACTTTGAATTGTGATGTATCTACATCTTTATTAAGGTTTGACCTGTAGGTTTTACTGTAAACCTGCGGCGGCGGTATCTGGTAGTTTTCAATTTCAGCAAATCGGGCTTCTTCTCTCACAAATCTTAGTTGCACATCTGCCGTTGCTCCGTTGCGATGTTTTGCAATTATAATTTCGGCAATACCTTCGAGGTTTTCTTTATTTTCGCCTTCTTTGAATCCGTAGTATTCGGGGCGATGTATGAATAGAACCAAATCGGCATCCTGCTCTATTGCGCCCGATTCGCGCAGATTCGACAGTTGTGGACGTTTGTTGCCGCTCACTTCTGCCGAGCGGTTTAGTTGCGACAGAGCTATAATCGGCACTTTCAGTTCTTTTGCAATGGCTTTCAATGCTCGCGATATTGCCGAAACTTCCTGTTCGCGCATCTTTTTCAATTCAGGAGGTCCCGACATTAATTGCAAATAATCAATAATTATCAGTTGAATATCCTGCGTGGCTTTCAGTTTTCGGGCTTTTGAACGAAATTCATATATTGATAAAGCCGGCGTATCATCAATAAACAAAGGCGCTTCGGTAAGCCCTTTTATGCTTCGCTCGAGATGCCGCCAGTCCTCTTCGCTTAAATCGCCGCTGCGTATTTTTTCGGATTTTATTTTTGATTCGCTAACTATCAACCTGCGGATAAGTTGAATGGAGTCCATTTCGAGTGAAAAAAATGCAACCGGAATTTTATGTTCAATCGTTATATTTCGCGCCATTGTTAATACGAATGCCGTTTTTCCCATAGATGGGCGCGCGGCGGCTATAATCAAATCCGAACGCTGCCAGCCGTTGGTAATTCTGTCTATATCTGTAAATCCCGAAGGTATTCCGCTTACGCCGGCTTCGCTGTCTTTGGCGCGTTCTATTTCTTCCATTGCTTCGCGCAAAACGATATTTACCCGCTGCGGTTCGCGGGTGATGTTGCCTTCGGCAAGCGTAAAAATTTCCTGTTGAGCTTCATTCAGCAAATCGTTCACGTCAAGGGTTTCGTCAAATGCCGTTTTTTGAATATTGCTGGCAATGCGAATAAGTTCGCGCTGAATAAAACGCTGTGCTACAATGCGTGCATGATATTCGGCATGTGCGCCCGATGCAACTTTTTTTGTCAGTTCAATCAGATAAGGCTCGCCTCCCACATCGTTTAAAATACTTTGTGATTTCAGTTTTTCAATAACTGTGTATAAGTCAATAGGATTTTGACCTGCGGCAAGTTCCTGCATCGCGCTGTATATTTTTTTATGCGATTCTTTATAAAAACTGTCGGGTTTGAGAATGCTTTGCAAATCAATAAACAAATCCTGTTCTATCATCATTGAGCCAAGCACGGCTTCTTCAAGTTGCAAAGCCTGTGGCGGCACTTTTCCAAGTTGCAAACCAACATCTTTTACATCAATTGCTTCGTCTTTTTTCGTATATTTTTTCGGCATATAATTTATTTGTTTTACAGTTCAAAAGTAAGTATGCAAATTCAATCGTTATAAACATAAAATGTTGATAAAAAAAATATCGTTACTAATGTTTTTAGTAATAATTATTTATTTGAACTGTGAATGTTAATTTTTTACTTTCGCCCTTTGCACGGCGCTTTAACATTTCTCTCCTCCATATATTTATTTGGAATTGCGGCTAATTATATATTTTTCAGCAGTAATATACAATGTGTGATTCTACAGCCACGCAATGCGTCATCCTATGTTTGCGCAAAAAAATAAACACTAAATTCGCGGAAATAAAAATGCAAAAAATAAAATATATAATCTCTAAAAAATTAATTGCACACATAGTTTTAAGAGTTGGATTTGGTTTAAGCATTTTGGAAAACAGCCTCCAGAATTTTCCAATTCGTTCATACATAGTTGAAATATATCGATTGTGTGT